>CAKZKY010000349.1 GCA_937124575.1 uncultured Pseudomonadota bacterium
TACTTACTCAGGTAGTCAAATCTTTGGGTCAGAGATTGATGTCTTAGCTGCATCTCAACTTGTTCTCGATCATAGCGGGCTCTTTGCTGAGACCAGAGAAGTCCCAGGATAACCCCTGAACCTATGATTAAGAGGCTAATCACCATAACAACTATTTTAGCCTTTTCGTGAATCGGCGCATAAACTTCTTCCTCATCAACTTTGGCAATCAAAAACCAGGGTGAATCCGGGATTCTCCTCATCGCAGCAATCACAGGGACCCCTCGGTAATCCAAACCCTCTACGATCCCTTCCTTTCCCCGAATCGCCATGGCAGCGGGCAGACGTTCCTCATGGATTGAAAAACGCAGCTCAAGAGCGGTGTTTTTCTTGTGGCGAAGCTCGTTTAAATAAACGACCTCCTCACCCTCACGCCGAAATAAAAGGGTCTCGGATGTTTGACTGTGAGTGGGCCACGACTGGATAAGGGGATAAAGAAATCTGTGGGGATCCATTACAAATACGAGGAGGGCTATCGTATTGGACTCGTCTCCCTCCAAGTCTTTGATTGGCATAGCAACCCCAATGTGAATATGGTCTTCATTTTCACCCCCATGAAGGTCTGTCAGGATAATCTGATGTTTGCGAAATGATTCATCCACTATTTCCCTAAAATAAGGACAATCAAAACTCTTATCCTCTGTAACAGATAGCAGAATCCTTTGCCTTTTATCGAGAAGGAAGATACCCTGGAAATCGTAGATCTCTTTGAAAGAGGTCATAAAATTAAGAACCCTTTTTCGTAGGACAGGATCAGATGGATTGATAAGATACTCCTTAATACCCATGGTAACAAAGGGGTTTTGGGAGACTATGGTCACATCTTTAATTCTATCTTTCCGCCAGTTCAAAATCTGATCCACTTTTAAATCCGCAATGGCAGACAGCTCCTGAACCGCCTGCCTTTTCATATGTTCCTTTTGATTTTCGAAATAAAGGTATCCGGAGGTCCCAATGCCCAAGCTGAGAAGCAAAAAGACAATGATAAGAGACCAGGGGACCTTTTTTAATTTTACGTCTGAAGGCACTTTGTATCTTCCTTTATAAAGATTTTCTGAAGGGAAATCCTGTTGGAACGGATATCCACAATAAGTAACCAATGGTAATGACTCTAAGATTTTAAAAGCATTCTTAATAACGGAATGAGTTCATTGACCATTCTTTGTTTCAAAATCTTGGTGTTTACCCCAGCTGAAACAGCCTCATTCTGCAATTCGAGGCTTTCATAGTTGGTTAGCAGGACCACTGGCACGCTTGGTAGGACCGACCTGATATGTCGAGTGACCCTTTGCCAACTCATATCAGATAGATCTGTATCCATTAAGATCACATTGGGTTGATAGGTCTGGGCTATGTCTATTGCTTCCTCCCCATTTTTTGCCTCTAAGACATCTCCATCCTGAAAGACTTCCCTCAACCAATTCTTAGTCGATAATCGAATCCAATCATGACCTTCGACAATCAAAATGGTGGGAACCATACGAGTTTACCCGCCTCATCTGTCTTTAAAGCATGACCTTTTTAACCTAATGATATTTTTATATTATTTTTCTTTTCAATCAGGGAAGTCTGACAATATCTGTGGGGAAAGTTTGATAAATGCGGATTGCAGAATAAAAAGAAAATAGGAAAATACAGATTCTAATCTATGCCCAATTGCCTTTTGATTAAGAAGCCCAAGAGATCTTTACCCAGATATTGCATAATTTCTGCTCAAACGGGCAAGGGCGATCCGTTCGGAAAGGCTTCGAGGCGAACCTTTGGCCGTATCAGCACCTC
>CAKZKY010000350.1 GCA_937124575.1 uncultured Pseudomonadota bacterium
TCCTTAATCCCGCCCTCTATCCTGACCAACCCCAAACCGTGGCATTTCACGAGACCCATATCTCCCTTGTCTTTCTCACCGGGAATTATGCCTATAAAGTGAAGAAACCTGTTGATTTCGGTTTCCTTGATTTTACCTCCATCGAGAAGAGACGACATTATTGTGAGCAGGAAGTGATCTTGAATCGCCGGCTTGCTCCAACCCTCTATCTTGGTGTGGTCGGGATCACCCAAGAAGGTGAGAAGGTCATTTTAGGAGGTCAGGGAGATCCAGTCGAATATGCCGTTCAGATGATCCAAATACCCGAAACCTCTCTCATGAATCATTTACTGGCGAGGAACGAAGTGACCTTAGAGATGATTGAAGCCATTTCTGAAAAATTGGTTCGGTTCTATTTGAATGCGGAAACAAACGAACGAATTAGTAATTTTGCCCGACCGGAACGGGTGAAAGAGGATACCGATGAGAACTTCGATCAGACAGAGAAATATATCGGAGCAACCATCTCCAAAGAAGTTTATCGGGAGATCCAGGGGCGAACGATTCATTTTTTTAAAGACCGGGGGGAGCTATTTGTTCGAAGGATTGATGCCAACCGAATCCGAGATTGTCACGGCGATCTCCGACTCGAACATATCTTCTGGGGCGATGAGATTTCGATCTTCGACTGCATTGAATTCAATGAGAGATTCCGCTATACGGATGTCGCAGCAGACATCGCCTTTTTAGCCATGGACCTCGATTATCATAACCGGCAGGACCTAAGCGATCATTTGATCCGATCGTATATCAGGGAATCTGGGGATGATGAATTGATGGAAATCTTGGATTTCTACAAATGCTACCGCGCCTATGTTCGGGGAAAAGTGGAGAGTTTCCGACTGGATGATCTGACGATTTCAGAAGGGGCAAAAGAGGAAGCCTCGAAAAGGGCCCAAAAGTATTTTGATCTCGCCCACCGCTATTCGCAGAGGTTTTAAAACCTATTTCAAATCTGGTGCACTGATGATCATCGAAAATGCTGGTATTGGTGATGCAGAGGAGATTTTAGCATTGCAGAAACTGGCTTACCAAAGCGAAGCGGCGATCTACAATGATTTTACAATTCCACCCTTAAAACAGACCCTGGATGAGATCGAAAAAGATTTTGACACCCAGACTTTTCTTAAGGCGGTTGAGAACGGTCGGATTATTGGCTCGGTCAGAGCCTTTCTAAGAGAGGGGACCTGTTATGTGGGACGGCTCATTGTCCACCCTGATTTTCAGAATCGGGGGATAGGAAAACAGTTAATGAGCCGGATCGAAGCGATATTTAGCGAGGCCCAGAGATTTGAGATTTTTACAGGCCATAAGAGCGAGCGGAATCTTTACCTCTATGAGAAGCTGGGATATCAACGTTTCAAAACCGTAATGGCGAATGAAAAACTGACGATTGTCTTTTTGGAAAAATACCAAAGATAGGAGATCGGAGATGGCCCAAGTCGAGTTAAATCCAAAATATAAAGAGGGTGTGGCCAATATTGTCAACAAAAGTCCCTATTTCTCCCTTCTCTCTATGGAAATCAAGGATCTGAAATGGGGGACTTCACTTCTTGAAATTCAATTAGAAGAGAAACACCTTCAACCTTTTGGAAACGTTCACGGAGGAGTCATGGCTTCTGTGGTGGATGCGGCTACTTTCTGGGCGACCTTTCCTCAGGTGGAGAATGGATTGGGATTGACGACCGTAGAGATTAAGGTGAATTACTTGGCGCCGGTTCAAAAGGGTAGACTTAAGGCTGAAGGCCGATGTATCAAGATGGGGAAGACCCTCGCCTTGGGCGAGGCCTTCGTCAAAGATGAAGAAGGAAAGCTGATTGCCCATGGGACCGCTACCATGATGATCTTGCCTGGCCTCACTGTCCAGGGATATCAAGATCTCCCACCAGCTCGGTCCTAAATCATTTTAATGAGGAAAGGATAGAAAGATGGATATTTGGACCTTGGAGAAGTGGATCAAGAGCAGACGTTCAATTCGGAAATGGAAGAAGGATGAAGTCTCGGATGCGTTGTTAAAGAAAGCCATAGAGTTGGCTACTTGGGCACCCAATGGTGGGAATTATCAGGGATGGTATTTTGTTGTGGTTAAGAATAAAGAAGTGATCAGGAAGATGGCGGATACTGTACAGTCTGCAGCCGACCGGATTGCCTCCTGGCCAGAAGCCAGATCTTGGGAGGAGGATGTGAAACGTTATCAAAAGAATGCCTCCTTTTACAGAGATGCTCCAGCCTGTATAGGAGTTTTTATCAGCGAATACCGAAGCGTGATGGACAAGGTGTTACTTGTCAGAGAAGCGGCTGATCCAATGGCCAGTCGGATCATGAGATTTCGAAGAACAGCGCCCACTGCCATTTAAAGCGCTTCTGCAGCAACTGCAACGATGCTTTTAGCATTTCACCAGATGGGGTTAGGTGCGATCTGGCTTGCCTCTCCTTTGATGGCGAAAGAAGAGATTGAATCTATCCTTGAGGTTCCCAAAGAGATGTCCCTCGTCTGCCTGGTTGCCGTAGGCTATCCGGATGAGTCCCCCTTCAAAGAGAGAAGACCCATTGATGAAGTCATAAAGTTTGTTCGGTAAAAAGAATTTTATTCCGTCCTTCTGCTTTTCATCATCTCCAAGAACATCAGGATCTGTTTTTCTACCTGCTGGGGAGCATAGCTTCGGGAATCGGTATGATCAGCTTCGATGATCAATCCCGGTTTTCCAGTCCGGCGGGTGACCTCTCGTCTCATATCATACTGCCCGAGCGAGTAAGGTTTACAGCTCCGATTCGAATGCATGAGGAATCCATCGGCTTCATAGTGCTGAATCAAATTAGACATCTTTTCGATCTTATATTCCAACCCCCGATTCAGATGGATGGTGGCATAAGCCCTTGCCATGGCGTCCAGAGAGTCAGTCAGAACAGGTTCTTCCATCGCCCATGCAGAAGTATAGGTGTCCGCCACGAGGACAGCCCCTTTGGAGGCAAGTAATTTAGAGAGGTTCCGAATGTCATACCAGATGGGAATGTTGTCCCAAATCAGACGTATCTCCTCACGGGCGAATGCCCCCAGCCCTTTTTTGACTCTCTCTTCTAATTCTCTTTTTAACTTTTTATAATACCAGGCCGCCCAATAGGTCCCTCGAAGCGTGACAATGGGCGCCATGTGAATGAAGGCATCGAAGGCGGCAAAAGGTGCGGGTCTGTTGACGGAAAGGTTGAGGATCTCCCTCCAGAGAGTGATCGTTTCGAAAGAACGAAAAACGACTATTTGAAAACGCTTCTCCGGAAAGGAACGCTTCATCTGGTTTTCGAGAAATTGAATGTAAGCCTCCATCTGTTTTGTGACATAGTGGAGATTATGCTCATGAATCTCATTGTGTATATAAGGTGTATCGAGAAAGAAGAGGGGAACCTTAAATGTTCTTGCTTGAATTTCATACCATTTGATCACTGTACCACAGATGTTGTTGCTACAGATCAAAAAATCAGGCTTTGGGAGGCGTCCGATGGGTCCCTTTCCTGTGAAATAGGATCCGATATCGGTGAGGGCATAAGAACAGAGATCATGGGAGTAACCCCGATGTTCAGCCGCTTCACAGAGCGAGACGGACATCCTTGAGGCACCGCACATGGCGCCATAGTTTTCAGGATAGAAGGGGAGGATGCCCATGGCATAAAGGGGCTCTACGGGTCCACCACTGGTGATCCACGCCACCTTTTTACCAAACCAGGAGGGATGCTTCACCATAAAATAGTAGGCCATCATCAGGCGACGGTAAGCTCCTGTGGATTGGATCGGGCGATAAGGATTTATTGGAGGTGGCTCCTTTGCCATACGCTCTTCCTAAAGCACCAAATCCCAATTACCAAAACCCAAGTGAATTCCAATTACCGAAATTCCAAATGGATCTGTTTCAGCCATTCTAAAATTGGAATTTGGAGCTTGTTTGGAATTTGAAATTGGTGATTTGGAATTTACTCTCTCCCATTATAACTCACGCGTGATGTGGTTTAATGATGTTCACAAGGCACTTAACATCTCTACAAAAGCCTGTATCCTCATCTTCATCTGTCCCTGTGATGTTGAAGGATCATCCACTTCCAGGAGAAGAGAAGGGATGCCTTTGGCTTCAAGGGCTGTTTTCAGATCAGGGTGGTCAAAGAAATGTGGTTCGCAATATTTATATTGAAGAAAGATGACTCCTTTTGCGCCGGATTGTTCGATCTCTGGTAAAAGGGTTTCGAGACGCGCATGAGCTCCTTTATGCTTGGTGGGGCATAGGAACGAGGTGAGATAACGTTCAGTAAGGGCTTCGATTGGATCGATATCTTCTCTTGTCCGTAGTCTAAGAAATCTTTCTCCGCTACAGAGATCGTCTGAGACGACTCTGGCTCCAGCCTCGTGGATAAGGGAGAAATAGGGGGCAGAATGGACCATATTCCCAGTGAGGTAGATTGGAACGAAGGGAGTTTCGTCCGTTGGCTTTCGCGGCATGGCATTCAGAAGTTCACTTAAAGATTGAAGGTATTGGTTACGATCCATCCAATATCCTGCACGAATGACGGAGGCAAAGTCACCTTCGGATAATCGTGAGGATGAAGTTCGCTTGAGCTGATAGAGTTCACCGATTTTTTCTCGGATCCGATTAAAGAGTCGAACCGAGGCCAACAGGTTTGGTATTGTCACCGTTCCCACATTCGATCCGAGAAAGCTCCAGAACCGTTCGATTTCGGACTTGAGATAGGGTCGTGTGGATTCCGAACATAGATTGGTTGGCACCATGAAGTTGAAAAGCAAGGGGAGACGTTTCTGAAAAGCCCAGATGTCTGAAAGGCCCTGCATTCCATCACAGGTGTGGCTGAAGACGACACCCTTCAAAAAATCGAGCTCGCCACTGAGAAGGCTTTCAAGAGAAGACTTCATAAAATGACAGCATCCCGGTGGCAGATGCGCAGGAGCATGAGACAACTTGATTGGAGAACCCAACAGGCGAAAGGGAAAGGCGCCAGCCGCATGGAGAAGTTCTTCGGGCACATAGGGACAGAAAAAACCGATTGGAATGCAACCTTCGGGAAGATGTGATGGAATCGCTTTATAATCGAGTGAGGTTATTCTCCTAAATTCTTTTAAAATATGATCGGAGTAATTTTCTTCTGGCATGATCGGGATTTAATCTAACCCAGATCATTACTCTTTTCAATGTTGGTTTGAAAAAGGGAGTTTGAAAAAAGGGGATGAATCTGTTATGAATTCACGAAAATGTATCGGAGGTGAGGATGAAGATTCGGTCTCTAAAAACCTTTTCAATATTCATTATTATTGGAGTCTTTTTCTCCTTGAATATTACTCAAAAAGCCATTGGCAAGCCGATCAAAAAACCAACTCAAACAAAACCAGCTCATGCCGTATCTTCACAGAGAAAAGGGCAACCCCCAAAAGAGGCTTCGGCTTCATCGGCCCCAAAGAATCCCCTCCAGTGCGATGCTCAGTCCGCCGTGCTGATGGATGGGCTGACCGGAGAAATTCTCTATCAGCAGAACCCAGATCTGAGAATCCCGCCCGCCAGTTTTGTCAAGGTTCTCACACTCTATCTGATCTTTGATGCCATCCGTGACGGGCAAATCAAGATGGATGATATGGTTACTGTTAGTGAAAAAGCATGGAGGAGCGCCTATAAAACTGATAGCTCGGCGATGTATATCAAGGTAGGAGAACGTGTCAGGGTTGAAGATTTGATCAAAGGGGTAGCTATCGCCTCTGGGAATGATGCCTGTATTTCCTTGGCTGAGCATCTGGCAGGTTCGGAAGAGGCTTTCGTTTCGAAGATGAATGAGAAGGCCAAGGCTTTAGGAATGAATAATTCTCAATTTAAGAATTCCCATGGACTGCCAGCCGAAGGTCAGTATGTAACAGCCCATGATATGGCCATCCTGGCAAAGCGATATATTGAAGACCATCCCCAATCTCTTACCCTGCACTCGACGATTGAGTTTGAATACAATGGCATTCGACAGGGAAATCGCAATCTCCTGCTCTATAAGAACGTTGGAGTGGATGGACTTAAAACGGGCTATATTAAGGAATCGGGTTACCATCTTGTGGCGACTGCTAAAAGAGAGGGCCAGCGGATGATTGCGGTGGTCATGGGATGTGACAAAGTGAAAAAGAGAGCACCAGAGGCACTGAAGTTATTGGAACATGGATTTAAGAACTTTGCTACGGTTGAGGCAGTCAAGAAAGGTGCCTCCTTTGGACCTGTCAAAGTAAAAAGGGGGAAGTTAGATCAATTGACCCTCATCGCCTCTGAAGATGGTAAGGTTACTGTGTCCAGGGGAAAGGAGAATCTGGCCGCTGCGATCCCCCAATTGCCAGCCTTTGTCTCAGCTCCCGTTCAAAAGGGGCAAGTTTTAGCAAAGGTACTTGTTCAGAAAGAGGGAAGGACGATAAAGGAAGTCAACCTTCTTGCTTCAATGGATGTGGAGAAGACCTTGATACCTCCGTGGCCCTACCTCCTCGCAGGGGGATTGGGATTCCTGATCGTCTGTTTGCTTGGACTTTGGTTTTTTAGAAGGCCTCTACGTCGGAAGATCTAACGTACCAATCTTCAACTTCTTTTCATCGCGAGAAAAAGGTTGGGAGCCTTTCAATGTTAAGAAGAGAGATCTTGCTCAAAGAAGAGGATATCGAAGAGTCCCTGAATCGAATTTGTGACCAATTGCTTCGACGACATCCTCAGTTGAAAGAGATGGTTCTCGTGGGGATTCGATCCGGAGGAGTCTATTTGGCTCAGCGTCTGAAACAGAAAATTTTTCAAAGGACAGGCAAGGATCTTCCTGCTGGAGTGATTGATATTACTCTCTATCGCGATGACTGGACCCGACTAACCCAGACCCCTGAAGTGAAGAAAACCGAGATCCATTTTCCCATTGAGGACAAACATGTTCTTCTGGTGGATGACGTCCTTTTCACAGGAAGAACGATTCGGGCTGCCCTGGATGCCCTCCTTGAATTAGGTAGGGCCCGACGGGTGGAGTTGGCCATTTTGGTAGACCGAGGCCATAGGGAGCTGCCTATCCATGCGGACTATGTCGGAAAGATACTGGAAACTTCTCGACAGGATTCGATCAATGTGGAATTAAAAGAGATAACCGGTGTCGATCAGGTTATCATTGAATACGGGAAATACCCGATAAGTTCGGAGATATGAGTTCGTAGTTCGGAGTTTCTTTATTTCATATTTTTTTACTCCGAACTCTGAAGACCGAACTCCGAACTTTTATTCCTTAATTGAGCCATCTTCTTCTAAACTCCTACCGGAACCGAGCGCTTCTCTGACCATCGAGCAGATTCTGGCGAAGGCTTTCGTCTCAGTCATTGAGCGTTCTCGAGGCCTGTCCAGAGGGATAGAGATAATTCTTGCGATGCGGCCTGGACGGTGTGTGAGGACAGCGACCCGATCCGACATGAAACAAGCCTCTGAGATCGAGTGGGTTACCATCAGGATCGTCTTTTTTGTTTTTGACCAGATGTCGAGAAGGAGCATCTGCATCGTTTTTCGGGTTAGATCATCCAGGGCGCCAAAGGGTTCGTCCATCAGGAGAAGAGGTGGGTCGAGCGCAAGGGCCCTGACAATGGCGACCCGCTGCTGCATTCCACCGGATAATTCTCTGGGGTAGTATGACCAGAATTTTTTATCGAGTTCCACCATTTCAAGAAGCATCTCAATTCGTTTAACCTGTTGCTCAGGAGGAATTTTGCTTTTTGCGATTCGGAAAGGGAGAAGGCAGTTTTGGAAAACGCGATACCAGGGAAAGAGCGTTGATTCCTGGAAGACGATCCCGTAACCGCGCGTCCTTCTCAAATCTTCGGGGGTCTTCCCCTCAATCAAAATCTCCCCATCCGTAGGGCCACCTTCATCACCGATATCCCCCAGGAGTTCGAGAAGCGTGCTTTTGCCGGAACCCGAAGGCCCGATGAAGCTGAGGAATTCGCCCCTTAGAACCTCCAGGGAGACTCCACCCAGGGCTTCGACATCCCGATCCTTAAAATATTTTTTAACATTGACCAGACGAATGGAGATAGGGGAAATTGATGAATTGGGATCCACGGTTATCTCCATAAATTCTTAAAGTAATCGGCAAGGGCAGGGTTGAAATCGTGAACTTTCCTCTTTATTGGTTCTGACCGGACCTCAATTGTCCATGTGTCCCAATTTTCTTTCTTTGGATCCATGCCCAGAATCTGCATCTCCCAGAGGGTGTGAAGAGAGTACTGGATGGGGTCGTCCAGACTTTCGCCGATGTCGCCAACAGAGCACATCCGAGTGCCCTGGTAGCGATGAGAGGCTTTTTCAAAAAAATGTTTTGTTGTGATGGATCCTGGATTGGTCACCGGTAGATCAGTCAGAGGCAGACCAGGAAGATTTCCCTCCCTGGATACCTCAAAGATGCACTGAGAAAAGACCGGGATCAATTCTACACCCTTTTTGAGACATTCCTGATAGATTCGCTGAATACCTTCAAGGCTTCCGCATGCGGTAAAGATATAGACCTGTTTCGGGAGATGGTGGGTAAAAGCATTCCTTAGAAAGAAGGAGATGGTTGAACCAGAAGCGATGGCCGTATCTGGAATGAGCCAGATATCTCCTTGATACTCACCGACAAAGCTCTGCGCCTTAATCTCCCAATCCTCTCCCTTCTGATTGAGAACCCTCTGCAGTTTAATAAAGCCGGTTGGTAGGAGAAACCGGTCATAAGGAGGGGCGCTTCCGAAAGCATGCTGGAGGTCGAAAGGATAGGCGCCTCTGAGGATGAGGTATTGAGCACAGCTTTTATTTCGAAATCGTTCGAAGAAGAGTTCGATGAATGAGGTGGCAATATAACGAATCATATTGAATTTTGCCCTGCCACTTACGCCTCTTCCTAAAAGAAAGGCCTGTCCTATTTCGCTTTCTACGACATAGATGAGTGGAGGGATGGTGGAGTCGTTTCGTAGGTTTGCCACCTCCCATGCCCGGCCATGGCCCATAGGTGTGATGCTGAAAGGTTTTCCTACCTCTTCAAGAAAGACCCGTTCGGTCATTCATGCCTCCTGAAATTAGATAACAATCCGAAATCCGAATCAAATTCAAATTTTCAAATGTCATAAAATACTATCTGCTTTGAACATTTGAATTTGTTCATTCTTTGTAGTTTTGAGTTTCGCCTACCCCGACCAGGTCGGAGGATTTCGTGCTTCGAAATTTTTTATTTGGGAATCACTCCGCTTGGAAACTTTTCTGTGTAGAATTTCTTAACGTCTGGCATCTTATCCAGAAGCCCCGCCTTAAACATATCTTTTGCGACATTCTCCCATTTCTTTGGATTGATATATCCTAATCCATGCTTCTTCGTATCGGCATTGATCATCAAAGCCTTCATCGGTGCAACAGCATCCATCTCATGGGCGAAGTCGAGGCCCTCATTGGTCTTCTTTAAAATTTCAAAGGTCTCTTTTGGATTTTCAAGAGCCCATTGAAACCCTTTATACCTACCTGTTACAACCGCTTGCACCACATCGGGATATTTCTTGATGATCTCTTCGGTGGTGAAGAGGACATTGTCCATCCAGTCAATCCCCAAATCCTTATAATCAGTAGTATAGAAGGTTTTGCCCATCTTTTTCGTTTCTCGCTGAGCCGTAATCAGCTCATTGTAAGTCATGGCAGAGGCCAAGGGCCATGTTCCCATGAGCCATGGTTTAATATCCCCACCTTGATTCTGGATGGTGAACTGTTTCTCCCATCCCTTACCCACAGCGCATTTTGCCTTGGCATCGTATCCGATCCAGATGCCAAAGTCTCCTTTGATGTCTTTTGCTGATTTAATCGGGTGCCAGCTGATAATCCTCATGGCACTGGTTTGAAAGTCGACGCTAACAGCGACCAGAGCAATTCCTTCCTTCTCTCGCGCTCGAATGATATTTTCGGGATAGTCATTTCCAAAGGCGATATGTCCTGCTCGAGCCGCTGCAACGACTTTCTGAATCGGAGAGATCCCTGGACCTCCTTGAATCTCTTTAACCTTTACCTTTCCATTGAAGCCCTTTTCAACAGCGACCCAACCTCCTGCTGACTCCATGTGGATAAACCAGGCCTCGTGAACAATGGCTTCTTGTGCGATTGCGGTTAATGGCAGAAGGACAACCAATACGACCAGAGCGGATCCTAAGTTTTTCATTTTCCCCTCCTCTTTTTTCTTGAGTGACTGAAGTGCACTAAAGTTTATTTTCAAAAACTTTAAATTGAACATTCAACATTCCGAACTCCGAACTGAATCACCTCCTTTCCACAGAGATGTGCCAAGATATCAATCGTTTCTCCACGAATGTGATTACTCCAACCAAAGAGAGCCCTAAGAGGGAGCAAGCGATGATACTGGCAAAGACTCGTGGCGTATCCATAATATAGATCGCATCCACAATTAAGAA
>CAKZKY010000351.1 GCA_937124575.1 uncultured Pseudomonadota bacterium
CCATGAAGGAGCCTTTCCGTCTCCTTCGAAAGCTTCACAAGATGAGAAATGAATCAAGCGTCTCCGCACTTTTGAAGAGACTCTATGAGGAGACGAGCGGGCTGGTGCTATTTCTCCTGAGGCCCCAGGGCGAGCAGAGGGTTGCCAATCTTCAAAAGATCGGAGATATGGCGCGGGCATTGGAAGAGAGGGGAATGCTCAGTTTCAGGGGGTTTGTGCGATGGCTCTCTGAAAGGCAGGAGGAGGAAGCCGAAGAGGAAGAGCCTCCAACACTCGAAAGGGGAGATAATTTTGTCCGACTCCTGACCATCCACAGGGCCAAGGGGCTGGAATTTCCAATGGTCATCCTGGCAGACCTTGGGCGTAAGGAGAATTTACGGGAGAATCTTATCATTGACCGAAGCGGAGAACGGGTTGGCATAAAAGCAGGAGATGAGAAGAGCCGGTTTTGGACGCGCAATTTTAAAGAGTTAAATAAGTGGGAGGAGAAGCGGGCAAAAGCAGAAGAGAGGCGTCTTCTTTATGTGGGAATGACGAGAGCAAGGGACTTTCTTGTCCTTCCTGTATTCTGGGTGAAGAAGGAGGATGGGAGGATGAGTATTCCCAAGAGCAGTTTTTTGACTGATCTCCAGCGCTATTTAAAGTCTCCGGATCAAGTTCCATTTGGGAGATGGGAAGAAGGCGTCATGTATTATGATACCGATCAGCTTGAACTTAAGCCTAAAGAAGGTCTTCCTTTCCGGTTTCCATTCGATATTGAAAAGGGAGGAGGGAAGGAATCTAAGGTTTCCCTCTCCGAACGGAAGAAGTGGAAAGAGGCTCAGGAGGCATTGAAGGAGAGGGCTGGAAGGGGCCGTTGCCTGACCACTGCCACAGAGCAGGTAAAGGAATTTGAGAAGGATGATGAATGGGAGATCTCTCCGGTGACCGGAGGCGAGGGGGCAATCTTTGGAAAGCTGGTTCATCGCCTTTTTGAGAAGATGGACTGGAGCCAGCCTGATCTGCTGGAGAAGATGGCAGAGATGGAAGGGAAGGGGGTCGGAGCAACCGGTTCCATGATCAAAAAGGCAGGTGAGATGGTTAAGAAGTCGCTTGCCTCTTCACTTCTTCAGAGAGTGATCCAATCAGACCATTACCAGAAAGAGGTTCCGTTTACTTTTAGGTGCAATGGGACGCTTTTCGAAGGTGTGATGGATGTGGTTTTTAAGGAGGATGGCGGGTTGGTGGTTCTCGATTTTAAGACAGATCTGTTAGAGAAGGAGAATTTAGGTTCAAGAGTTGGACACTACAGGCCGCAGGTGGAGATCTACTCCGATGCCATCCAGACCATCTTTGGTAAGCCCCCCAAAGAGGTGATTCTCTTCTTTCTCCACCTCATGGAACCAGTTTCAATTAGAATCACATAGTCAACAAGACCTTCATATTTATCTCAGATTTTCTCTGGTACGGGATGTTCGCCCCCTGAGAATTTTTCTTGGGAACCACGGACTTTGCCCATGGGGCTCCATCGGGGTGTGAGCGATACCGTTGGAAAGTCATAGATTTTCTAACGGGGTTTAACCAAATTACTATTGTCGTCCCAATTTAGACCAGCACTTTGAAGATGCTCCGCAACAAAAGGATAAAGGATCAACTCCTCCTCTTCGAGGTTCACAAAATCGGGACGGATCTCCTTCAATTGTTGTTTCAATTTCAAAATCTTTTCTTTGGAAGAAAAATGGGTCATGGCTGCCGGAAAACAGTTCACCCCTTCTCTCACAAGATTCTCCAGCGCTTTCATTTGTAAGGTAAACCCCTCGGGCTTTGCACCCGTGAGTCGCATGAAATCTTCTGGACAGCTCCCTTTTAGGCTGACACGGACATAGAGATTGTGAAAACGAGAGAGATCTTTGGCAAAAGAGGGATCATGACCGATCAATATGCCATTTGTCTCGAGAATGAATCGGATCTCTTTGGGCATGAGATGAAGGACCTCTAAGAGATGGGCTCGATGTAGGGTAGGCTCATTACCGCTGATTCTTACCTGGTGAAATCCCTTTTTCCTAACGATCGAAAGAAGATTTCGGATGACTTCGTTAGGAGAATAAAAATGTCCCGTCTTCTCAGGTTGAATGAGTATGTGCCAGGACCAGCAGAAAAGACATTTCAGACAGCATCCCACACAGTCGGCAGTGGCAATGCCTCCATAGAAGGGAGCAGGGCGAAATCGATAATACCTCCTCTTTGAGCCCGATGAGACGATCTTTCCAATTTGCTCGGCTGTGAGTAAAGGGTCGCTTAGAGTGGGTTCAGGGGCGATCATAGAATGATTAGCATTTTGAAGCTTTCCTTACATCCACGGTATTGTCATAGAAGGTGGATCCCTGGGCACGGTC
>CAKZKY010000352.1 GCA_937124575.1 uncultured Pseudomonadota bacterium
TTTAAGAATAATGGAGGTATTTTATGAAGATCGATATCTTTACCCATGTTATGCCCGAACGGTACAAGAAGGCCCTTTACAAGTATGCAGACCGGTTTCCCACAGAAAAGAAGGTTCAGGATAAGCGGCCTGTCTTGACTGATAACGAGGCCAGATTAAGGATACTCGATGCATATGAAGGGATGGTTCAGGTATTATCTGTCACCATGCCTCCCGTGGAAGAGGTGGTAGGTCCGGAAGAGGCAGCAGAGCTGGCAAAGATCGCCAATGATGAGATGGCTGAGATGATAGCTAAATATCCTCAGAGATATCTTACGGCCATTGCCAATCTGCCGCTGAATCATATGGATGCGACCCTGAAGGAGACCGAAAGGGCGGTCAAGGAGCTTGGTTTTAAAGGCATCCAGATTTACACCCGCGTCAATGGCAAACCTTTGAGTTCAGATGAGTTGATGCCACTCTATCAGCTGATGTCAGACCTCGATCTCCCAATCTGGATCCATCCGATGCGTAGCTCTCATCAGCCGGATTACGCCACAGAGACCGTTTCGTATCATCAGATCTTCTCCATCTTCGGATGGCCTTATGACACGACTGTTGCGATGACACGTCTCGTTTTCGCCGGTATCTTTGAAAAATTTCCTAAGATCAAATTCATCACTCATCATTGCGGGGGAATGATTCCTTACTTCGCTGACCGGCTCGTTGTCCATTACAACAATGGGTTGGAACGTCTTGGGCAGACGTTTTTCCCGGGGCTTACGAAACACCCCATCGAATATTTCCGGATGTTCTATAACGACACGGCGTTAAATGGGAATCCCTCCGCGCTACGGTGTGGCTACGACTTTTTTGGTGAAGACCGCCTTCTCTTCGGTACAGATATGCCCTATGATGTGGAAAATGGGGCTATTTCCATCCGGCAAACGATAAAGGCCATAGAGGATATAAACCTTTCTGAATCGAGCAAGAGGAAGATCTATGAGGGGAATGCCAGAAGATTATTAAACCTTTAAACCTAAGAACAAATCAATCCGTAAGGAGGTTGCGTATGAAACGAACAAGATGGACCATAGGAAAAGGAATGCTTTTGTGTGGGTTTCTCTTATTTTTAATGTTTGATCTTTTATATGCCCAGGAGTTTCCCACGAAGCCGATCAATATGGTTATTACATTCTCTCCTGGCGGATCTGCGGATCCTTCGATGCGTTTACTCGTAAGTAAGACCGAAAAGTATTTAGGTCAGCCCTTTATCATCACCAATAACGGCGGAGGGGGAGGGTCCGTTGCCATGGCTATCCTTTCAAAAGAGAGGCCTGATGGCTATCACATCGCCGGCTGTAGCAGTACTTCGTTAATCAGAATTCCCCAATTTCGTGAAGTCCCATATAAATATGAAGATTTCGTTCCCATTATGCATTTTGGAGCTCCCCCTTCTGGGTTGGTTGTGAGAGCAGATTCGCCCTGGAAGACCCTAAAGGAGTTTGTAGAATATGCCAAGAAGAATCCGGGGAAAGTCACTTACAGCTCCATGGGGATTGGCTCCCCCATGCATCTGGCCATGGAATTTATTGCCAAACAGGAAGGAATTCAATGGACCCATGTCCCTTATCCAGGTAGTGGTCCTGCCTTTACTGCCCTTCTCGGTGGCCATGTCACTGCACAATCCGGAAGCTCAGAATCTTTTCCTCATATCAGGGCAGGAACGGTTCGCCTTTTGGCCATCCATCATGAGAAGCGGTTTAAGTCTTTCCCAGACGTGCCCACTTTTAGAGAAATGGGATATGACTTTATCAATGAGAGTGTCTTCATGTTTGCTGGTCCCAAAGGAATACCACCATCCATTGTAAAAAGACTGGATGAGGCCTTTCGAAAAGGCATGGAGGATCCAGAGTTCATACAGACCATGGAGAAGATGGAGATCGTGGTCAGCTATCGAAACTCCGAGGATCTAAAAAAATACCTCGAAGAGGCTTATGATCGCCTTGGAAAGATGATCCGCGAGCTCAAGCTTCCAAAGGAAACCGAAAAGAAATAATGAATAAAGGGGCAGAAGGAGTAGCCTGCTCTTTATCTTATCCTTTTTAGGATATCCAAGCATAAAAGAGGCTTATATAAA
>CAKZKY010000353.1 GCA_937124575.1 uncultured Pseudomonadota bacterium
GGATAAAAAGAGGCGGTTTCATAAACGGTCTTGGCAACCACAGGGAGGGCCGCACTGACCGAGGCGAGGTAACTGATGCCCAAAAAACCCACCAACATCATGACAAAGGCAATCGGCATTCCCAAAAAGAGGAGAAAGACCAGAAGAAGGCTTCCAAGAATGCCGACAGCGATTGGATTCACAATGGCCTCCCTCTGAACTTCCCGAATGAATCCAGCAGGTCAATGAGGAGTTCTAGCCATAGAAGAAATCCGCCAATGGCAACGAGCAATCGAAAAGGATACTGGGGAATGCGCAACATCTCCGAAACGGTTCGTTCCCGAATCCCCTCGACCCAACCTTGCCAAATGAGGATGGATATAATGAAGAGGCTGAGAATGAGTGTAACGATGTTGCAGAGGGCTTGAACACGAGGAGATAGTCTGGAAGTTAAAAAGTTGATTCCCACATGTCCCTTCACTTGCTGGGTATAGGCCGCACCGAGCAGGATGAAGACCACCAAGATATATTCGGAAAGTTCAAAGGCGCCCGGGATCGTTTTTGCAAAAAACTTCCTTCCCAGGACATCCCCTGTTGTGAGAAGCATCAGCAGGAGGAGCAAGCATACCCCTACTCTGCAGACATAATAATTGACCCGCTGGATCAGATGTTTGAGCTTCATAATTGTTTGATCTGCCGCCGCAGATAATAATATCTCCCGCTCATCCCCCTAACCCCACCTCGCCTCCCCTTAAATTAAGGAGAGGTAGGGAGGGGTTAAGTGAAAGGTTGGGAGACCGATAATAATAGATAAGGGGCGACTTCTTCATCGCCCCTCGCCTTAACGTCTTATGGGTTCTTCTCTCGATCTTAAGCCCATTCCTTCGGGAAGGCTACCACCTTCACTCCCCGTTTCTCGCACTCCTGGTTGTACATCCGGACAACTTCTTTTGCCGGAAGTCCTTTACCTTCGAGATCAGCCACCCACTTTCGAGTCTCCTCTCTGAAATTTTCATACCAGCGTTCCGCCTCCCCCGGAGGAAGAGTAAAGAGGGCCACTCCCTTATCTGCAATCTCCTTCATCATGACCTTGTAAACATCGCGGTTCAATCCGCCAGTCGTCTTAAACGGATTGTTTCCCACTGATTCAATGATCTTCTTCAGATCCTCCGGAACCTTTTTCCAGCTCTCGAGATTCATGACCACCCCTTCGGTCACGCACCCAAAGGTCGCTACCACCCCATGTTTGACGACCTCATGAAGCTTAAACCCGAGGAGCAGAGGCGGACAGGTGACCAATCCATCAACTGTCCCTGTTTCAATGGCTAAGTAGACATCACCCAGGGGCATCAATACAGGTTCTGCACCCAGGGATTTGATATAATGGGTTTGATGGCCTCCGGGTGTTCTGATCTTCATCCCTTTGGTGTCAGCAAGGCTACGGATTGGTCTTTTCGTCCAAAGGAATGATTGGATGCAGCCATTCAATTCGATCATCTTCACATCTTTAAATTCCCGATGGAGTATCCGATCGTACATCGCATTTCCGATCTCTGTGGCGACATCCTTCCCATCCACCCAAGTGGCTAAAGAAAGAACATCCGAAAGGGGAAATCGGCCCGGCGTCCAGGTGGCTGTAAAATAGCCCATGTCCGAAAGACCTTTCGCCACAATATCGTAGTGCTCCGGTCCTTTTCCCAAAGCCGCTCCAGCATAGAGAGTCGAGGTGATCCTACCACCACTCCGTCTCTTCATCTCTTCGAGCATCGGTTCCCAAACCGTCTTCACTTCTCTGCCGACTGGGGTATGCCAGGTGCTGAATCGAATATGCACCGCCTGTGCATAGGACAATTCATAAATCCCCATGCCGATCCCATATGCCAGGCCACCGATCAATGAATTCTTTAAAAACTTCCTTCTCGTCGTCCCGTCACACATCTTTCCTCTCCGTCTCCATTATTATCAAATTTCTACTTTTTCGGCAAGAGATATTCCATTTTGATGTTAGAGAGAGATCGGAAGATATTCCCACGAATCTTTCTATTCTTCTTTTCCAGACCCTCGATCAACTCTTTGATCTCCTTTC
>CAKZKY010000354.1 GCA_937124575.1 uncultured Pseudomonadota bacterium
CAAGAAGAGGTTCGCTTTGTCGAAGCATTAGCTGAGATAGGAGCAATTGCTATTGAAAATGCCAGAATGCACGAGAGCATCAGAGAGGATTATGAAACAATGGTGAGTGAAATCTATACCTTCATAGGATATCGTCGAAGCGTTTAAGGATAATTTGAGCAAATCTGCATATTGTGCATATTGGGAAGGAAAGGGTATCGAGTCACCGATTTAATGGAGGGATCAAATGGAATCGGCAATGAGTGAAACGCTTGAGGTTCGATTTCATGGCAGAGGGGGGCAGGGGGTTGTCACTGCCGCAAAAATCCTCGCTGAGGCAGCAATGAAGGAGGGTAAATATTTTCAGGCTTTACCAGATTATGGTGGAGAGAGGATGGGAGCACCCATCCGGGCTTATGCACGGATTAGTTCAACACCCATCCTACCCCATTGTCTGGTCACCGAACCGGATATGGTGGTGGTCATTGATTCAACGCTGATCGATTTTATTGATGTCACAGAGGGTATCCGTGAGCCCGGAATATTTGTTATCAACACCCATCTTTCTCCCCGTGAAGTCCGATCGAAGATTCACTACACCAAAGGGAAAGTAGCGACCGTGGATGCCACCCATATCGCCCTCCATACATTGAAGAGAAATATCCCCAATGTCCCCATGTTAGGGGCATTGGTGAAGGCGACCGATATTATGAAAAAAGAGAGTCTCGTTGACCTGGTTAAGTACAAATTGGGAACCACGATGTCTCCTAAAGTAGTGCAAGCAAATATAGAGGCGTTTAACCTGGCTTTTAATGAATGTCAGATCGGCTGAAGAAGGAGGGGGAATGATTCAAAAACCAAAAGGTTGGAAAGCATTGCCTATCAGTGGCCTTATCCTGGAGGGGGGCAATTCCGTTGGCTATGAGACAGGGAGTTGGCGGGCCCTTCGTCCTGTGATCGATACAGAAAAATGCTCTCATTGCATGTTGTGCTGGCTCTTTTGCCCGGATGGAAGCATTAAAGTGAGAGATTCTAAGGTCTCAGGAGTTGATCTTAGATATTGCAAAGGTTGTGGAATTTGTGCGGTGGAGTGTCCACGCCAAGTGATCGAGATGTTGGAAGAGTCTCAATTAAGGAAGGAGGCATAGATGCGTTTTGCCAGCATAAAAGGGGAGGTAAAAGCCCTTGAGGGAGATAATGCCGTTGCAGAAGCAATGCGACAGATCAATCCCGATGTGGTTGCTGCCTATCCGATTACTCCCCAGACGGAAATAGTGATGACTTTCAGCGAATTTGTCAGCGATGGGAAGGTGGATACTGAATTTATTCCTGTGGAGAGTGAACATGCTGCCTTAAGCGCCTGTATTGGTGCGGCATTGGCTGGAGCAAGAGCACAGACAGCCACCTGCGGGCCCGGCTTGGCGCTCATGTGGGAAATGCTGTGGGTCGCATCAGGTTGGAGATTACCCATCGTGATGTATATCACCAATCGAGCATTCAATGCTCCCCTAAACATCCTTTGCAGTCATGATGATTCCATGGGGTCCCGGGATGCCTGCTGGATACAGCTCTATGCCGAAACCCAACAAGAAGCTTATGACAATGCGCTTCAGGCAATTCGGATTGCTGAACATCCGGATGTTCTTCTTCCGGTGATGTGTTGCATGGATGGGTTCGTTCTCAGTCATACCCTTGCGCCGGTAGAGGTTCTTCCTGACGAAGCGGTGAAGAATTGGGTCGGAAATTATACGCCCCGTTATTCTGTGCTGGATGTAGACCATCCCGTCACCTACGGCGCTGCCGACTTTACAGATTATTATTTTGAACATAAACGTCCCCAGTGGGAAGCAATGGCAAATGCATCGAGGGTTATCGCAGAAATCGGTGAGGAATATGAGAAGCTTACCGGCCGTCGCTATCGTTTCATTGACACATACCAACTTGAAGATGCAGAAATAGCCATTATTATCCTGGGAGCAACCGCAGGCGCCACACGAGTAGCCGTAGATCAACTTCGGAAGGACGGGATAAAAGCGGGAATGCTTAAGATCCGTTCCTTCCGCCCTTTTCCGGCAGATGAAGTGATGAAGGCCTTAAAAGGTAAGAAAGCAGTGGCTATACTGGAACGGACCGGTTTTTTTGGAGCCCAGGGCAATCCTGTTTTTCTTGAAGTGGCCACGGCTTTGTATCTCAATAAGATCCAGATCCCTCTGGTGAATTATATCTTCGGGTTAGGAGGCCGGGATACCGTGCCTGAGCAAATCTGTTCGGTCTTTCACGATTTGCTCGAAATCGTTCGTTCAGGGCAGACAGAGCCTGTTTTCCGTTATCTTGGATTGAGAGAATTTTAAGGAGGGAGTTGTTCATGCCTGAGGTATCCAGAGAGATAAAAATAAACTTAAAGGAAATCTGCAATCGGGAGGAAAGGCTGGCTCCTGGGCATCGGATGTGTTCAGGCTGTGTTGAAGCAATGATCGTCCGCCAGGTGTTGCATGCGATTGATTATCCAGTAGTGGTTTGTACACCAACCGGTTGCCTGGAAATCACTACAGGGATATTCCCTTATACCTCATGGCGTGTGCCATGGGTTCATAGCGCTTTTGAAAATGCAGGGGCAACCATTTCCGGAATCGAATCAGCCTACCGCTCATTAAGAAAACAGGGAAAGATTGAGGACCGGGTCATCAAGTTTGTAGTCTTTGCTGGCGATGGGGCCACCTATGACATTGGATTCCAGTGGTTAAGTGGTGCCCTCGAAAGGGGCCACCAGTTTTTGTATATCTGCCTTAATAACGAAGCTTACATGAATACAGGAACACAGCGGAGTAGTGCGACTCCAAAAGCAGCATGGACGACAACGACTCCAACTGGGAAGGTGATCACAGGAAAAGTTCAACCTCGGAAAGATATGACAGCGATCGTGGCCGCTCATAACATCCCTTATGTCGCTCAAGCAGCCCCTCATGCCTGGAACGATTTAATGATCAAGGTGAAAAAAGCCATATCAAAGGAAGGTCCCTCGTTTATCAATGTCATTAGTCCATGTCCCCGCGGCTGGCGCTATGACCCTAAGGACGCAAATGTCATTTCAAAACTTGCTGTGGACACCTGCGTCTGGCCACTTTATGAAGTTGATGAAGGCGCCTGGCGGCTTAACTATAAACCGAATGCCACTAAAAAACCTCTTATGGATTGGTTTAAATCCCAAGGAAGATTTTCACATCTTCTTTCCGCTGGAAAAACAGACCTGGTGGAAGCGCTTCAACAACAGTTGGATCAAGATTGGGCAAGGCTGGAAAAACGCTGTCAAAATGGGGGATAGCTTGAGCATTGTGACTCGCATGGGGTTCACCGCCCAAGGATCATGTTATCAATCAACCTTACAGAATCAATGAGAGCGGCAACCGCAATGACCGAAGGTTTGCCCACCCTTTCAATTCGATCCAACGTCTCAGCATCCCTGATCTCCACATATTGAAGCACGATTCCGGCGGTGGATTCTACGCTTTTCTGAACCGCTTTTACCAGCACAGAAGCATCTTTCTCTCCGGTCTCATATAGCTCCTTTCCCTTGAGAAGCGAGCGATACAGGCTCAGCGCCTTTTGTCTCCCTTCAGGGGAGAGATAGGCGTTTCTGGAACTCATGGCAAGCCCATCTTCTTCTCTGATGAGGGTGCCTGATAGGATCTCGATATCGAAATTCAGATCCCGAACTATTCTTTTAATCACAAGGAGCTGCTGGTAGTCCTTCTCTCCGAAAACAGCCACCCGGGGTTTGACGATATTAAATAGTTTAGCCACAACTGTTGCGACCCCTCTGAAATGGCCAGGCCTGAAATCCCCGCAGAGCCCTTTGGAGACCTCCGTGACCTCGACATGGGTCTGATACCCGGAGGGATACATCTCGCCTGCTTCCGGGATGAAGAGAAAATCAACATCTTCTGCCTCAAGTTTCGCTTTATCTCCCTCTTCATCTCGAGGGTATCTCTCAAAATCTTCCCCTGGCCCAAATTGGGTCGGATTGACGAATATCGAAACGACCACAGCATCGGATAGAACCCTTGCCTTTCTCACTAAGGAAAGGTGCCCCTCGTGCAAGTACCCCATTGTTGGGACAAACCCGATCTTTTTTCCCTCGTGTCTGAGACGATCAGAAATCTCCTGCATCTCTTTGACCTTACGGATAATCTCCATCTTATTCTCACTTCCCTTCATATAAGTAATTTCGGAAAAGTATCTTTTCTTTCGCAAAAAAGTCAAGGGGCTGTTCAGGTTTTATCTGGCCAAGTTACCATCAATACCTCTGTTAGAGAAGAAACAAAGTGTCCTGCTCTTTCAACGAGAGAGGAAGTGTTGATGTTTTTCTCTATGATCTTCACGATGGCGCTTCCTACGATGACTCCGTCCGCAAAACGGCTGACTTCTTTCACCTGCTCGGAATTGGAAATGCCAAACCCAACGACCACCGGCTTTTTGGTCTGCTCTTTTATTCGCCCGATAGAGGTCTCCAGCCCCTCCGGCAGTCTTTCTCTTGTTCCGGTTATACCCGTTACAGAAGCATAGTAGATGAATCCCCGGCTGGACCGGACCGCCCATCTTATCCGCACTGGTGAACTGTCTGGAGCAACAAGGAAAATAGTGTCTAAATCCATTTTCCTGGCTTCATCGATCCACTTCCCTGCCTCTTCCGGGGAGAGGTCGGGGATGATCACTCCCTCGATGCCATTCCCTTTGCAGTCCTTTGCAAAATCTCTTCGACCATATTCTGAAACAGGTTTGAAATAGGTCATCAGGATCAGAGGCGGGATCCTGTCCATTAACCTCCCTGTCATACTTAATATCTCTTTCAGGCCGACTCCATTTTGAAGGGCTCGCCGATGGGCAGCTCGGATGGTGGGACCGTCCGCAACCGGTTCCGAAAAAGGGACTCCCAGTTCGATCATATCTGCCCCAGCTTCGGCCATCTTCAACAGGAGCGCCTCTGTGGCTGTAAGATCCGGATCACCCGCTACGATAAAAGGGATCAATGCCGCCCGAAATTCATTTCTTAATTTTTTAAATGTTTGATCAATCTTGTTCATCCTCTTCCCTGGCCCTCCTTACAAATTCCGCCATTTTGGATGAATCCTTCTTTCCCGGACACATTTCCACGCCCGAGCAAACATCCACCCCCCACGGCCTCACTTTTTTTATGGCTTCTCCAACATTGTCCGGATTTAAACCCCCTGAGAGAATAAAATTCCCTTTCTCTTTCGCCCTTAATGCGATCTCCCACGGAAAAGGAATCCCTGACCCCCCTGCTTGCAAAGGGCTGTACGTATCGAGGAGGATGAAGACGTCACAAAATTTCTCTATCTCCTTAAGGCTCTCAGAATCCCTAATACGAATCGCCTTGAATATGGGCAGGCAAAATTTTTGACAATACTCCGGCGACTCTTCACCATGAAATTGGAGAACATTGAGACCACAATATTCAGCCATTCGCTGGACCTCCCTCTCTTCTTCATTGACAAAGACCCCCACCTTAAGGAGAGTTTTTGGAAGGGCCTTGATAATCTTTCGAGCCTTCTCAGCCTCAATCCTTCTTGGACTTGGGGCGAAGATAAAGCCTAATGCATCCACGCCCAACAAGGCTGCGTTTAAGGCGTCTTCAACATTTGTGATCCCGCAGATCTTGATCCAGGTCATCCCCTCAGTGTCAGCTTTCTCCCCACCCCCCGATCTCATCGTCTCCCCATCGTTTTTACGCTCTCAGTAGCTCCCTGATCTTTGAGGCTGGATCAATGCTTCGCATCAAAATCTCCCCTACCAGAATCCCATCAACGCCAGCCTCTCTGAGAAGTCTCACATCCTCGGGAGTCCTGATCCCGCTCTCACTGATGACCTTTATTTTTGAAGAAATTTCTCCCCTAAGGCGAAGGGTCGTGTTTAAGTCAACTTCCAGAGTCCTGAGGTTCCGATTATTAATTCCGATGAGCGAAAGGTTAAGGGCTGAAACCTTCTCAAGATCGTCCTCGTTGTGAATCTCAACCAGAGGTATCAGGCCGAGGTTCTGAGCCAGATCCACAAAATCGCCAAGCTCTTCTCGATCGAGGATGGCAGCAATAAGAAGGATTGCATCCGCACCTGAGACCCGGCCTTCATAAATCTGAAAGGGATCGAGAATGAAATCCTTCTGAAGGACCGGTAAAGAGGTCTTCTCTTTTATCAAGCAGAGATAGGAAAGATCTCCTTTAAAAAAATAGGGTTCTGTCAGAACAGAGATGGCGCAGGCCCCTCCTGCTTCATAGGTAGAGCCGATCCGGTGAAGATCAAACTCCTCTTTGATGACTCCGGCTGAAGGTGAGGCGGGTTTTATTTCTGCGATCAGTGCCATTGGAGCATGGTGCGAAATTGCCTTCATCAAATCCCGAGGATGAGGAAGGCGAGAAATGACCTCCTCCATCTCCTTCTGCCGAGATCCAGTCTTCCTTGTCTGAATCTCTTCCTTTTTTATTCGTACAATCTTTTCCAGGAACATGGTTCACTCCTTACGATTTGAAAAACGAATCATCTCTTCGAGCTTTTTCATCGCCCTGCCGGAGTCGATTGCCTCCCTGGCCATCTCAATCCCATCCCGGAGATCCAAGGCCTTTTCCGACGCGACAAAGACCGCGGCTGCATTCAAAAGGACGACATCCCGTGGAGGGCCGGGTTCTCCTCGCAGGACCCGTAGCAAAATATCCGCATTCTTCTCAGGTGTCCCTCCCTGAATCTCTTCCAACTTTGCCCTTTTGAGACCCATCATCTCAGGCTCGATCTGGTAGGTTTCAATATTTCCCTGCTTGAGCTGACAGATGGTAGTCTTTCCGCTGATACTGATCTCGTCACAGTGGTCTTCGCTGTGAACCACAAAGGCTGCCTTGCTTCCAAGATTTCTCAATACCTCAGCCACCGACTGCAAAAGGTCTTCCCTGTAGAGACCTGCGAGATGGACAGTGGCTCCAGCGGGATTGGTCAACGGACCGAGGAGGTTGAAGACCGTTCGAATTCCAATCTCCCGCCTCAGGACCATGGCATGCCTTGTCGCAGGATGGAAGGTGGGCGCAAAGAGGAAGGCCAGCCCTAACTCCTGAAGGGAGGCCTCTGCTCTTTCCGGAGAAAGCGCATGGTCCACTCCTAAGGCTTCCAGCACATCCGCACTTCCGCACTGACTCGATACAGAGCGATTATGGTGTTTGGCCACCGTGCATCCACCTCCAGCCACCACAAAAGCCACGGCCGTGGAGATGTTGAAAGTCCCCTTCCCATCCCCACCGGTTCCGCAGGTGTCTACCACAGATTCTCCGTCCTTTGCCCGGATTCGAAGAGCCCTGGCTCGCATCGCCCGTGCAAACCCGGTGATCTCCTGAACCGTCTCTCCCTTCATCCTTAGGGCAACGATGAAGGCAGCGATCTGGGTGGAAGGTGTTTCTCCTCCCATGATCACGTCCATGGCCTCGCCAGCTTCTTTTTCATTCAGGTCAATTCCATCCACAACCCTGGCAATAAATCTTTTAAGCATGACCATCTTCCTCCATTTCTAAAAAATTTTTTAGTAATATCATCCCTCCCTGGGTCATGATCGATTCGGGGTGAAATTGAACTCCTTCGATCGCAAACCTTCTATGCCTGACGCCCATAATCTCTCCTTCCCTTGTCTCCGCTGATACCTCCAGACATTCTGGAAGACCTTCACGGTCTATCAGGAGGGAGTGATAACGAATCGCCTCAAAAGGATTGGGCAGGCCTCTGTAGATCGTCTTTTCATCGTGATAGATGAGGGAAGACTTCCCGTGCATCAGCCGCTTGGCCCGGATGATCCTTCCGCCGAAGGCCGCTCCAATGCATTGGTGTCCCAAACAGACTCCAAGGATCGGCACCTTCCCAGCCATCTTCAGAATCGCTTTTCCAGAGATACCTGCTTCTATCGGTGTGCACGGGCCTGGAGAGATGACCAGACGATCTGGATGCTTCTCTTCGATGGTCTGAAGATCGATCTGGTCGTTCCGATAGACCGCACAGGCTGATCCTAATTCGCCGAAATATTGAACCAGATTATAGGTGAACGAATCATAATTATCGATCAGAAGGATCACCGGATGCCCTCCTCAGCAAGTTCGACAGCTTTAAAGATGGCCTGGGCCTTGTTCAGGGTCTCCTCATACTCATTTTCCGGCACGGAATCCGCAACAATCCCGGCGCCTGACTGGACGTAGGCCTTCTTGTCTTTGATCAGAATGGAGCGGATGGTAATACAGGTATCCATATTGCCAGAAAATCCAAAGTAACCCACAGCTCCGG
>CAKZKY010000355.1 GCA_937124575.1 uncultured Pseudomonadota bacterium
ACACTATCAAAAATGGTTGTTCTTGTCAAACAAAATTTTATGGATTCCCAGGTTGTTTATACACCCATAGATTATTCCATCCTCATATTTTCAATAGATTTATTTAGGGGTTATGGAGCCTGAATTTTTTGGTGTGAAGTAATTTGTTTGAATATTTATTAATGTTATATATTGCATATAATTAAATCCTAAAACTTATTATATTAAGGGCTATTTTATTAAATCATTCATGAATTATTGAATTAGAGATGCCTTCAGACCACCATGATCTATACCCATGTCGCCCAAAAGAATGTGCTCGGAGTGAGAAGCCCGCCGGATAAGTGATTAAATTTATTAAAGTTTTTTGAAATTTGATATCTTATTTCCATCTATCTTTCTTATTGATTATAACTCACTCTTCCCTCTCTTAATTTAAGAGGGGGGGATTAAAATTTAATTATTCAGATGTTTCACGTGAAACATTAATTTAAAAATCTCCCCCCGTCCCCTCTTTGCCAAAGAGGGGTAAGCCCCGTTAGAAGGGCTTCGCCCTTCTAACGGGGAAAAAGATTAAATCAGAAAAAAGAAAATAAGAATGGTTATTTGCCGATGCAGAATTGGTCGAAGATGCGGTTGAGAACTTCTTCGGGGGTCGTCTCTCCCACGAGCTCTCCAAGGCTGTCAAGCGCAGAGCGGATTTCAAATGCAATAAATTCGAGGGAAGCCCCCTCTTCCAGCTCTTTCAATGCATCAGAAAGGTTCTCTTTTGTCTTTGAAAGGATTGTTTTGTGTCGGATATTGGCCACAATCAAATGCTCAGGAGAGATTCTTATGTCCCGATGAAGCAGAGAAGAGTAGATCGCCTTTTTCAATTCTTCGATACCTTCGCCTCTAAGGGCGGAGGTCTGGACAAGGAGATGGTCTGGAAATCTTTTTTTAGCTTCTTCCAAAGAAATCTTCTGTTTCAGGTCTTTCTTGTTAAGAACGATGACCTTCTTCTTCAAATCTATCTCGCGAAATATGTCTTCATCATCCTCATCAAGCTCCCTGCTTGCATCAATAATCAAGAGGACGAGGTCAGCATCGGCGACTCGCTCTTTCGCCCTCCTGACCCCTTCCTGCTCTATCGAATCCTTAGCCTTTCTCAACCCGGCCGTATCCATTAAGCGGACTGGAATGCCATTGATATTTAAAACCTCTTCAATCACATCCCTCGTTGTACCTGGTATCGGGGTAACGATTGCCCTCTCCTGCTTTAATAGTATATTGAGGAGGCTCGACTTCCCCACATTTGTCTTTCCGGCAATGGCGACCGAAATCCCTTCCTTGAATACCCTTCCCTCCTCATAGGTAGAAATCCATTCTTCCAACTTTTTAATCTTTTTTTTGAGACCCTCCTTCATCTCATTAAGGGGGATCGGATCAATCTCCTCTTCTGGAAAGTCGATATGGGCCTCTAAGAGGGAGAGGTGTTCGACAAGCTTCTCTCTAAAAGAAGCCATCTCCCTATAGAGGAGCCCTCTCAATTGCTGGCCTGCTATCTCGAGGCTCTCTCTTGTCTTTGCTTTGATCAGATCAATGACAGCCTCAGCCTGTGTGAGGTCAATTCTACCGTTAAGAAAGGCCCTCTTTGTAAACTCGCCCGGGAGAGCCATTCTGGCTCCATGGGTTAATAACAATTCAAGGACCTTCTGGAGGATAAGGTATCCACCATGGCAGTGGATCTCAACGATGTCCTCTCTTGTATAGGTCTTCGGAGCCTTCATCAGAACAACGAGAGCTTCATCAATCGGGCTTCCACTCTCCGGGTCAATGATATCCCCATAATGGAAATGGTGGGAGACAAGGGAAAAAGGAGTTTTTTTCGGTTTAAATAGCTTCTTAGCGATCGCCTCGGCTAAAGGACCGCTCATACGGACGATTCCGATCCCACTCTCTCCAAAAGGAGTAGAGATCGCTGCAATGGTCTCGTCTTCTCTACTTTGAATGGTAATTTCGGAAGAATTTATCATGGCGGGAGCATCGGTTTTGAAGAAAGGGTAGTGGGTTATGGTTACGGCTATGAAGCCCATTTAGGTTACGGTTAATTTTATGTGTAAAAATTAAAAGAGGAAAAACATAGCCTTTTATCGGCGATACGGGCATCCTCAACCCTTCCCATTTCACCAAACCATTTTTTTCAACGGACCTGACTCTTGGGAACAATCCTAATTCTCTTCATCTCCCCTTCCCCAAGGCTTTCTGTAGTTAGGGCAGGATCTTCCTTTAAGGCCAAATGGATGATTCTACGATCATGAGCGTTGAAAGGGCCTAATGTAAGAGGTTTCTGACCTCTTTTAACCCTCTCTCCAAGGCGTACAGCCATGTTCGTTAACGAATTGGCTCTCTTCTCTTTATATTGGTTGATATCGATAAAGACCCTTACACCTTCCTCGAGTTGTTTATTTACCATCCGATTGAGAAGGAATTGAAGGGCCTCCAAGGTCCTTCCGCGTTTTCCGATAAGGATCTCTTCTTTCTCACATTTGATATCGAGATAGATCGCATCACCCTTAATTGAGACGTTTAACTCTGCCTTCAATCCCATGCCTTTTATGAGTTGGGTCATGAGTTCTCTGGCGACTTCACCTCTCTCTTCGATCAATCAAATCACCTCATCTCTTCTTGTTCATGTAGTATTGATGTGCAATCGATAAGATATTGGTCACCATCCAGTATAAGACCAGACCGGATGGGAAATTGAGAAATAGAAAAGTGAACATGATGGGCATCAGCATAAAAATTCTTGCCTGCGCTGGGTCTGCAGCCGTTGGAGTCATCTTCTGCTGAATGACCATGGTTGCACCCATGATAATGGGTGTTACATAGATGGGATCTTTGGCTGATAGGTCCATGATCCAGAGCACAAATGGAGCATGCCTCATCTCGATTGAATTTTGAAGAGCATTGTAAAGGGCGATAAAGACAGGTATCTGAATCAACATGGGGAGGCAGCCGCTCATCGGGTTGATCTTTCGCCTTTTGTAGAGAAGCATAATCTCTTGCTGAAGCCTCGCCTTATCATTCTTGAACTGTTGTTTGAGACGGTTCATCTCGGGTTGTACCTTCTGCATCTCCTTCATTGACTTCATGCTAATCTGAGTCAATGGGAGAAAGATGATTTTGATCAAGATGCTCAGGATGATAATATCGATTCCGAAATTTTTCGTGACAGTATGGGTCAATTTAAGAAACCAGAGTAGGGGTTTTGCAACGATGGTGAAGAAACCAAAGTCAATCAATGCCTCGGCGCCAACACCCAATTCCTTAAGTTGGTCTGTCACTTTGGGTCCAATATAGATTTTATAGGGTATCTTTGCGCTCTCTTTGGCTTGCAAAGTGAGGGTAGGGTGGGTAAGCTGCGCTTTTAATAGGTTTCTTTCGTACCCTTTGACACTTAAAAGGATATTCTTTTCCTGCGACGTAGGAACCAAGAGTGCTGCAAAATACTCTCCTTCAAAGGCATACCATCCGATTGAACCCTTATCTGACGATTCGAAAGGCTCGATTCTCTTCTTTGGCGCTCCGCAACCGGGTGTACAACCAGAAGCACCCACCCCTCCGAGATCTTTTCTCTCAACCTTCTGATCCTTCAAATAAACGTATTTCAAACCGAAATCCTTATTCTCTTCATCTGCAAATCTCTCAAGCTCGACCCGCCCTATCCATTCCAAGCCGATTTGGGTAGAGATTTCGTTCGAAGTCGTGTTCTGGATCTCGACCTCGAGATCAATAACATTCTTCTCTGAATAAAAAACGTATTTCTTTAATAATTTCAATCCATTATCTATCGTCTTCGAAAATATTATCTCACCCTTTTCGCCTTTTTTGAGTAATCCGATCCTCTCTTTATCCACCTCCCATCCTTCACCATCTGTCGCTTGCTGGATGTGAAGTCCTAAGGGTAACCCTTCCTCCTCCTTTGTATTAACAATATCGAGGAGTTCTGGCTTTTTAGTCTCTTGAGCTTTGCTCCCAAATAGGTTCTGGAAGAACTGTTTCAGTTTGATGGTGATGACAGACTCTTCAACCCTGTTCTCATAATGTTTGAGTTTAAATTGTTTTAACCTTGCGTTTTCATTAGTAAAAACTGCTAAATAATTTTGGGTTTCAACAGAGATCTCTTTCTTTGGAACAACCCTCGGCTTGGATAGAGGTTTTGCCTCTTTTGGGGGTTTAATATCCTTCTTCTCTGCCGAAACAACCTCTTCCTTCTTTACCTCTTTTATCTCTTTTACCTCCTTTTGGGGCTGTTCAACTGGGGGAGGAGGGAAAAAATGGGACTGGATAATTCCCCAGAAGAAGATAACAAGAAAGGTCAATACAATTGCTAATAAAGCCCTTTTATCCATCATGATACTGCTTCTTCCTTCCTAATCATTTTTTGTGATTTCTGGAACTGGATCGTATCCACCTGGGTGGAGAGGATGGCATCTTAATACCCTTTTTATGGATAACCAAATCCCCTCGACTGCTCCGAAACGCTCGATTGACTCTAAAGCATATGAGGAACAGGTGGGAGAAAAACGACAGCATGGCCCAAAGAAGAGAGAGAGGGTCTGTTGATAGATGCAGACCAACAGGATCAGTATCCGTTTTAAAATCTTATGAATCGTTCTCTCTCTCATTTATCAAAACCTTCTTCAATTCCGCCTCCACCTGCTTATAATGATCGATGAGGACCCCCTTTTTTATGAGGATGATCATGTCCAATGGTCCTTTGATTTGATCTTTGTGGAGGCGAAAGAATTCACGTAGATACCGTTTCATTCGATTTCGGAAACTTGCTGGACCGATCTCCTTCTTTGCCACGATACCCAGTCGGTGATACCCTTTCCCGTTTTCCATGAGAAAAAGGATGAAGTGCTCTGTGGCGAGTTTTCTGCCTGACCTCATCACCCTTCGGAAGTCCTGGGGAAGGGCGATCCTCTCCTTCTTAGTGAACCTGAACGTTCCCTTCACTAAACGGTCAGCCTTTTTCTTCCCTTGGCTCTTCGTCGTTTGAGGACATTGCGGCCGCCGCGGGTAGACATCCTCTCTAAAAACCCATGGGTTCTTTTTCGTCTGATATTGCTTGGCTGGTAAGTTCTTTTCATCGAGACTCTCTTTTTTGGGCGTCTTATTTTTTGAAATAATTAAACTTTTTGAGTTAACCATATTTCTTCTGAAAAGTCAAGACCGATTCGAATTTCTGTTGACAGATGAGGTTTAATTATATTAAATTTTTCAATAAAATTCGTCTATTATTTTAGGGTCAACTATGAATGAATATCAGATTGCCATTCCTGTCAATATCGAAGATGAGATGAAGAAGTCCTATATGGACTATGCGATGAGCGTCATCATCGGTCGGGCCTTGCCGGATGTGCGTGACGGTCTCAAGCCGGTTCACCGCCGCATCCTCTATGCCATGAACGAGTTGAATAATGACTGGGATAAACCATATAAAAAGTCCGCTCGAATCGTCGGTGATGTCATTGGTAAGTACCATCCCCATGGAGATATGGCGGTCTACGACTCAATCGTGAGGATGGCCCAGGACTTCTCGCTTCGTTATACTCTAATTGACGGTCAGGGAAACTTCGGTTCGGTCGACGGAGACCCTCCGGCAGCCATGCGATATACGGAGATCCGGATGGCCAAACTGGCGGGCGAACTCCTGGCTGACATTGATAAAGAGACCGTTGATTTTGTTCCGAACTATGACGAATCGCTCCTTGAACCTTCTGTTCTGCCTGCCAAATTTCCCAATCTCATCGTCAATGGCTCCTCGGGTATTGCAGTGGGAATGGCCACCAATATTCCTCCCCACAACTTGATCGAAACCATCAACGGGTTGATCGCTCTCATTGACAATCCAGAAATTTCCACTGAGGAGTTGATGGCCCATATCCCAGGCCCTGATTTTCCAACGGGCGGTTTCATCTATGGGAAAGAGGGCATCCGATCGGCCTATGAGACGGGCAAGGGCGTGATTCAGCTCCGTGCCAGGGCCATCATCGAGAGGGACAAGAAGGGAGAGAGGGAGAGCATCGTGATTACGGAGCTTCCCTACCAGACGAATAAAGCAAAACTGATCGAGCGGATTGCTGAGTTGGTTCAGGAGAAGGTAATCGAGGGTATTTCCACTGTCCGGGATGAGTCCGACCGTGAGGGCATGCGTGTAGTGATTGAATTGAAGCGCAACGAAGTGCCTGAGGTCATCCTCAATCAACTCTATAAGAATACTCAGATGCAGACTTCCTTTGGCATTATCCTCTTAGCCATCCACCAGAATCAACCCAAACTGCTCTCCCTCAAAGAGATGCTCCATCTCTTTCTTCAACACCGTAAAGAGGTGGTGACCCGCGGATCGCTCTTCGATTTGAAGAAGGCAGAGGCAAGGGCCCATATCCTTGAAGGTCTTAAAAAAGCCATCGATAAGATTGATGCGGTCATCGCCACAATCCGGGCCTCCAAAACTCCAAAGGAGGCCAAAGAGCGGTTGGTGGAGCGCTTCGCTTTTTCTGAAGAGCAGGCTCAGGCCATCCTCGACATGCGTTTACAACGCCTCACCAACCTGGAGCAGCGAAAGATCGTCGAAGAGTATGAGGAGACCATCAAGCTGATCAATCGCCTTAAGGATATTCTGGCCAGCGAGCGACTGATGCTCAATGTGATTAAGGAGGAGCTCAGCTCGATCCGAGACACCTATGGAGATGAACGACGTACGGAGATCGTCGAGACGGCTCCAGAGATCAAAATTGAAGACCTGATCGCTGAAGAGGATATGGTCGTCACGATCACCCATACCGGCTATATCAAGAGAAACCCCATCAGCCTCTACCGGAGTCAGCATCGCGGCGGAAAAGGGAAGGTCGGGATCAATGTGAAAGAAGAGGATTTTGTCGAAGATCTCTTCATCGCCTCTACCCATGATTATCTCCTCTTCTTCACTGATGCTGGAAAGATCTACTGGAAGAAGGTCCATGAGATCCCCCAGGCTGGACGTATGACTCGTGGAAAGGCCATTATCAACCTACTCAATCTCGGCCCTGAGGAGAAGGTGACGACGATCCTCTCGCTCAAAGATTTTTCACCCGGAAGGTTCATCACCTTCGTCACGAAAAGAGGTACGATCAAGAAGACCGCACTCGAAGCTTATAGTAATCCCCGATCTGGAGGCATCATTGCGCTCGGCCTGGATGAAGGAGACGAACTCATCTCTACAAAATTGACCGATGGTGAGCGCTTTCTCTTCATCGGTACGAAGATGGGCAAAGCCATCCACTTTCCTGAGAATCAGGTCCGGGAGATGGGTCGCACTGCCCATGGCATCCGCGGGATCCGACTGGCTAAAGGCGATGAGGTGGTCGGTATGGAGGTCGTTCTCCCTCACACCTCCCTGTTGACCGTCTCTGAGAATGGTTATGGGAAGCGATCGCAAGCATCGGAATACCGCATTCAGAATCGTGGAGGTTCAGGCATCTTCACGGTGAAGCGGACCAAGAAGACAGGTGATGTGGTTGGCGTGAAGTCCATTACGGATGAGGATGAGTTGATGATCATCTCCAATAAGGGAAAGATCATCCGTTTGAGAGCGGCCGATATTCCTGTCCAGGGACGAAGTACCCAGGGCGTGAGGTTGATCACGCTCGAAGAAGGGGAGCGCGTTGTGGCTGTAGCCAAGTTGGCTGAAAAGGAGTGAGAAGATTCGTTCAAAAAAAATACTTGAAATTTTTTTTAAATGGGGTTATTGGTATACTGGTTTGATTAAAAAATTTTAATCCTCTAATCATATCCCCTCAATCTCTTTTTAATTCACTTATCCACATTTGTGGAAATATTGTGAAAAGAGTTTGGTAACCTTTTGAAAATGAATAAGTTCTTCTTTTTGGGTCTGGTCTGTCCATTCCATCTGTCTTATCCATGTCATCACTGGCACGCCCA
>CAKZKY010000356.1 GCA_937124575.1 uncultured Pseudomonadota bacterium
GTGGCCGCAATGCTGGTGGTCAGGATGAGCCCGGCGATCAGGATTTCAACGACGATGAAGCCCTTTTTTTGATTATTTTTCATACCGATTGATTAGGACACAAAGGGATCTGATCTGAATACGTTACGCCCCTCTTTCCATAACAATATTTCCAAAGGGGGCCTCAATATTTAAAGAATAGATTTGATCTCCAACATGGATCTTCAGGGCGCCGCCCGAAGTCGTGCCATTTTTATAAAATTCGATAGGACGATCCATCTGAATCAGGGTGTCCTTAAAAACCTTCTCGATTCCGTTGACGAAGAGGATCCCATCTCTGGCCAAAACCACTTTGGCTTCGCTATAAAGAAAAGAGTCCCTTTTGAGTGTGGCCATGAAGACCATCACTTCCTCTGCCTTAAGGGAGGCCTGATAGCTCTGGTAGAGGCGATAGGAAATGGGAAGGCCTACGGTGAACAGGAGACTGAGGATTGACATCACAATGAGAATCTCGATGAGTGTGAACCCTTTTCGCTTAACCATGAAGCCCCCTACAATTTGATGCTCCCCACACTCATGACCGTTAGAATGAGGGAGATCACAATGAATCCCACCAGAAGCCCCATGATCACGATGATCGTCGGCTCCAACAGGACAAGCAGCCGCTTGGTCCTATTTTTGAATCTCTCGTCGAATACCTGATAGAGCTCGAAGAAGATCTCTTTGAGGTTTCCGCTTCCTTCGCCCACCCTCAGCATATTCGGGACGAACTCGGGGAAGAAAGGAACCTGTGAAAAGGTATCTGCTATCTTCCTTCCCCCTTTGATCTGCTCGACGAGGGATTCGATCGGAAATCTCAAACGGGGATTCTGAATCAGGGCAGCCGAAAGCTTCAGGGCTTTAATAAATTCGATTCCACTCTGAAGCATGGAGTACATGGAGTAGGAAAATCTTGACAGCTCCAGATTTAATAAGAGCTTTCCAACGATCGGGAGGGAGAGAAGAGGAACAGAGAGATTCGGCAGTAATCCTTTCAATGGATAAAATCTCTTCCAGAGAAGGAAGAATAGAATCAACACCCCGAAAAAGATAAGGAGGTGGGTGGCGCTTAACCAACCGGTTAGAATGTGAAGAATCCTTGCCGTAAAGGGGAGCGTATGGAGATCGGTTCCAAAGATGCTAAAAAACCGTGGGACGACAAAGTTGAAGATGACAAAAAGGGTTACAAGGCATGCAACAATAAGGAAGATGGGATAGGTCAGGGCATTCCGGATCTCTTCCTTCAACTGGATCTGAAACCGGTAATACTGGGCGATGTTCTCAAAGCCGGATTGAAGGTTTCCGACGGTCTCACCCACCTGGATGATGTTGACAAAGAGCGGGCTGAACCGAAGGGTGCGGCCAAATGCTTCGGCCACACCCTTCCCTGACTTGAGATCGGAGAGGACCTGAGAAAGGAGATCTTTAAGTTCCTGCCTCATGGCAGGGTTCATGAGAAGTTCAAGGGCCTTATCAATTCGGAGGCCTGACCGGAGAAGGATGCTCAGTTCCCTGGAGATGTTATAGAAATCCTGATCCCTCATTCCTCTTCTCCAGACAAAGGTCCTTCTTGTCTTTGCCTTCTTTTCTACAAGCTCAATGACGGTCAGACCCTGATCTCTCAGTTTAGAGAGAGCCATTGCTCTATCGGAGGCAGAGATGACTCCTTTGGTTTCCTGGCCAAGGGGATCGAAACAACTGTAAGCATATTCGCTCAGCATACCCTCAGAACCTCTTCCACCGTGGTCAATCCCTTTGCGACCTTAAGCATCCCATCCTCTCGTAGGGTCCGAAAATGAGGCTGTTCCTGTAAAGCCACCCTCATGGTTTCGAGGGAGTGTTTTTTTAGAAAGACTTCCTTGAGATCGTCACCGTATTCAAAAAGCTCAAAAAGGGCAATTCTTCCGCGATACCCTGTCCCCGCACATTTCGGACACCCCGATCCCTTTAAAAATTTCGGACCATCTCCGAGCATCCAGCCAAACCTCTCGCTGATCTCACGGATGTGGTAGGCGGTCAGGATGTCCTCTGAGAGCCGATCCTCACGACTGCAGTCGAGGCAGTTTCTTCGCACGATGCGCTGTGCAATCACGCCAATCACCGTTGCATTGAGAAGGTAGTCTTCGATTCCCATCTCAATCAATCGCACAAGGCTGCTCGGGGAATCGTTCGTATGGAGGGTGGAAAGGACGAGATGGCCGGTCAGCGCGGACTGGATGGAGATTTCTGCCGTCTCTCTGTCCCGAATCTCACCCACCATGATCACATCGGGGTCGTGTCTTAAAATGGACCGAAGGGCGCTGGCAAAGGAAAGGCCGATCTCACTCTTCACCTGAAGCTGGTTGATCCCCTCGAGTTGATATTCGACAGGATCCTCGATGGTGATGATCTTTCTCTCATCCGAGTTCAAACGGGAGAGCATGGAATAAAGCGTGGTCGTCTTACCCGAGCCCGTAGGGCCGGTCACCAGAAGCATCCCAAAAGGATGGGACGCCAATCG
>CAKZKY010000357.1 GCA_937124575.1 uncultured Pseudomonadota bacterium
AGAATCGGCGATACCCTCATCATCCGGGTCGAGGTCATCGAATTGATCATGGAGAAAAATCGTGCTAAATTCAGAACGACCTGCACCAATCAGGAGGGTAAATTAGTGGTGGACGGAGTGGCCTGGGCCATGCCTCCCCGAAAGGAGTGAAGATTGGAGCCTCTCATGACCCTTTCCCGGATAAGGAAAATCGGAGTCATCGGATCAGGAATCATGGGACACGGCATTGGCCAGACTTTCGCCCTCGCTGGATATGTGGTCATTCTAAACGACATCAGTGACGTCTTACTTGAGAAAGCCATCCAGCGCATCCGCTCGAACCTTGATACCTTCATCGAATTTGGAATTACAACCCCTGAGGCGGCAAAGGAGGCTTTCGAAAGGATCAAGACGAACAAGGACTTAAGAGCAACTGCCGAGATATCTGATTTCGTTGTGGAAGCCCTTCCAGAGGCGATGGATCTTAAAAAAAAAGGTTTTCAAAGAGCTGGATCGTTATTGCCGACCCCATACGATCATCGCAAGCAATACTTCTGGTTTAAGTTTGACGGAGATGGCTTATGGAATGGATCGCCCGGATCGAACCATCATCGCCCACTGGTGGAATCCTCCTCACATCATTCCTGTTGTAGAGTTGGTCAAAGGCCAGTATACTTCCGATCAAACGGTCGATCTGGTCTACGAGCTTCTAAAATCCATCGGAAAGAAACCCGTAAAGATATTGAAAGAAGTCCCGGGTTTTCTGGGAAACCGCCTTCAGTTTGCCCTCTATCGAGAGGTACTATCCTGTCTCAAAGAGGGAGTGGCCTCCGCTGAGGATATCGATTCAGCCGTCAAAGGAACATTCGGTTTCCGCCTGCCCACGATCGGCCCATTGGAAACGAGCGACTTTGGAGGACTTGACACCTACCTCAACATTGCCGAATATCTGTTTAAGGAGATCGACCGGTCCACGGAGCCTCCTGAGATGCTAAGGGAAAAAGTAATCCAAGGGAAACTTGGCGTAAAGACTGGAGAATGGTTCTTCTCCTACCCTCCTGGAAAAGTTAAAGAAAAGATAAAAGAAAGAGACCGACAATTTCTTAAACGTTTGAAATGTCTCTACTTAAAATAACCTCACCTTGCTATGCTCCGAACAGGATGTTAATGATGATTGACAAATTTATTACAATTAATCCTGAATCCTGCGTGAAAACTATGGATTAGACTTTCAATTTCTCAATTTTCTTTATGGCGTATTCGAAAGCGTCC
>CAKZKY010000358.1 GCA_937124575.1 uncultured Pseudomonadota bacterium
TAAGGGATTTGTAAGAAGTCTAATGATTATGAATAAATAAGTCAACAGAAATTAAAAGGGGAGGAAGCGTCAAGCAACTAACAGATAGTAGTCTTTCCCGTCTTTCTCTTTCACTCTCACCTTCTCCTCTTCTCGCAAAATCTCAAGATGGCCCACGGCCTCGGAAATGCCCAAAAAGACTTCAAAGGGAGGCACACCAGGAAAAAGATCCATGGCGATCTCATAGGGCGTCTTCTCACCCTGAGAAAGGATAGATAAAACATGAGCCATCCGTTCCTGATGATGGTGGGTAATCTTCTGAATCAGCCCCTTCGAATCGTAGATCTCTTCTCCGTGGCCTGGAAGGATGAGATCAATATCCAGCGACTCAATCTTTTGCAGGGAGGAGAGATACTCCTTGAGGCTGGGGTAATGGAGGGGAGGTTTGTGATTGGGCACATTCAGTACGGGATTTGGAGTAATCTCTTTCAAAAGGTGATCGCCAGTGAAAAGAGTCTTCTTTTCTGGCCAATAAAAACAGACCAAACCAGAACTATGGCCTGGGCAGAGAATGGTTTTCCATGTCATGGAGGCAAAGGAAATGGAATCACCATCCTCCAAGAAGAAGGCCTCGCTTAAGGAGTCAGCCATCTTCTGGGCGGACTCTATAAAACGGATCGCCTGATGGACCAAGTCGTCCGGCACCCCATTTCTCAATAGAATTGATCTTAGAGTGCCGAAGGAGTGTATGATCGAACGAATCTTTCCATACTCCTTCGGATGAATATAGATGGGCGCGCCGGAAAGAGAAGAGAGCTTCTGGGCCTGGCCATAATGATCGATGTGGCCATGGGTGATCAGGATTCGTTCAATCGATGAGATGGAAAAATTTAAGCTCTTCAATCCTGCTGAAAGCATCTCGAAGGAGGCATCGGTCTTAAGCCCTGTATCCACAAGCGTCCTCGGAGGCTCATCGATCCAATAGACATTGGTCGTCTTCATTGGAAAAGGAATGGGAAGTTCAATCTTATAGATCTTATCGAAAAAGGTTTGAATCATCGCTTTCCCCCTCTGGCTTTTTTAATGGCGGCTTGAGCGAGAAGAGCGATTGGATCAATCACCGGAACAGAGAGATCTTCGTCCTTTAAAACGAGAGGGATCTCTGTGCAACCGGCAATGATGGCCTGAGCGCCCTGCCTCAATAGCCTTTGAGAGACCTCGTAAATCAGATACCGGTTAAACTCAGATGGACCAATTGCTTTGATCCCCTTTTCCCCATAGATGGCCTCCATCACCCAGTTCTTCTGAACAGGGGGATCTGGAAAGATGGAATCCACGCCGATCGCAGAGAGGGCTTTTTGAAAGAGGCCGGTTTGAATCGTTCCTGTTGTAGCAATCAGACCGATTTTGTGAACCTTTTTAAATCTCTCCTGGATGTGATTCACCGTCTCCTTGACGATATGAAGAATAGGAATCTTTACTCTCTTCTGTAGGGGGTCAAAATAATAGTGGGCAGTCACACAGGGGATGACGATGAAATCGGCTCCAGCCTTCTCCAGAAGTTTTGCGCTCTGGATGAGTTGAGGAAGAGGGTTAGGCCCTTTCCCCTGAATGGCCAAGGTCCGATCCGGAATCTTGGGATTATTGTCAATGAGAATCCGAAGATGATCTTGATCCTTTTTCACCTTAATGCCTTTGACGATCTTCGTGAAGAGATCGATCGTGGCCTCGGGCCCCATCCCGCCTAAAATGCCAATGATTTTTTCCGCCATCTTTTCTCTTCTCTAAAAAAAACCCCCTCCTTCCACTTTTCAAACTGAAAGGAGGGGGATATCGTTTTAAGCAACCGATTTCCCGACCAAGAGATCTTCGGGCAATTGATCTCCTTCTGTTTTCCCCACGAGGGCCGCAGCCACGGCATCATCCGTCACATTGACCGCTGTTCGGGGCATATCTAATATTCGATCTATTCCAGCAACCAGAGCAATTCCTTCAATTGGCACTCCGATGGCTCCAAGGACCATGCTGAGCATGATCAGTCCAGCCCCTGGAACCCCGGCCGTTCCAATGGAGGCCAAGAGGGCAGTGATTCCGATCAAGAAATAGTGGTGTAGGGAGAGGGAAATCCCGAAGGCATTCGCAAGGAAGACGGCGGTCACTGCTTGATACATTCCAGTTCCGTCCATATTCACGGTAGCGCCCATCGGCAGCACGAAACTGGTCGTCCCTTCTCCTACTCCGGCATCTTTTGTCACCCGCATAGTGACAGGAAGAGTAGCAGAGCTACTGCAGGTGGTGAAGGCAAAGATCGGTGCCTCTTTGATCTTGTTTAGATAATGATAGGGTCTGATCTTAAAAATTCTGAGAAGACCCGCATAGACAACAAAGACCTGAATCGCTGTGGCCAGATAGACCAAGAAAATGAGATAGGCATAAGGTTTCAAAACCGACATACCATGGGTTCCGACCGTCCAGGCCATTAAGGCAAAGACACCGATGGGACCATACCAGAGTACATATCCCACCAATTTATACATCGTCTCTGCCAAAGCGGACAGGAAGTTTTTCAAGGGTTCTGCTGGCTTTCCTGCGGCGGCCATGGCCATACCGAGAACCACGGCAAAGAAGATAATTGGAAGCACATCTCCTTTGGCCATGGAATCGATCGGATTCGTTGGAATAATCGCAAGCCCTACATCAATCAATTTGGGCGGGGCTTTTACCTCTACTTTCTTTAACTCACCTGTAGGAAATCCAATTCCGGCTCCGCTCACTCCTGCAATGACGAGAGCAATAATCATGGCGAGAACGCCTGTAAAGTAATAGAAGAAATAGGTCTTGCCAAACATCCTGCCAAGCTTCTTACCGGTGAAACTTGAAACTCCCACTGCCAGGGTGGAAAAGATTAATGGAACGATGAGCATCCTGAGGAGATTAATAAAAACAGTACCCAGAGGTCTGAGCTCGGCAGCAGGTTTTCCTACCACTGCTCCTACTATAATGCCCACTACAAAACCAATCAGAATCCAACCTAACACGCCTATTTTTTTCATAGTTCACCTCCTACTTTAGAGAATAATTTTTAAAATTGATTCCCATTCACCTCCTTCCCTGACCTCTTTCCCTTGCCCCTGTTCCATCCCAATATTTTATGAGCCATCCTATTCCTTTTTTTACTGAATGTCAATTCATTTGCTCATTCCGATAAGGATATGTCCTCGAATATGTGGTTCAGGGAATTTTTTGCTTGACACTACAAAATATTGTGTTACCTTTTTTGAAGGTACATAAATATTGTGTTTGCCCCGTTAGAAAGCCCCCGCTGTTTGACCCATGCGAAGCTAAGCTTTTATCGGGGTTTGAGCAATACCGTTGGAAAGCCATAGACTTTCAAACGGGGTTTGCTCGTCGAAGATTGGGTTGACGGACAGGGAGAATGAGTGGTGATTCAATTCACACAGAATGCAATCGCGGTGCTTGAGAAGCGTTATCTCTTGAAAGATCTTCATGGGAATATTGTTGAAACCCCTGAGGATCTCTTCAGGCGAGTCGCGCGAAATATTGCACAGGCAGACCAGCTTTACACCCCTACTGTCGACCTAACATCTGTTGAAGAAGAGTTCTATGACCTAATGGCCTCTCTCGACTTCCTTCCAAACTCACCCACCCTGATGAATGCAGGGAGAGAACTCCAACAACTCTCCGCCTGTTTCGTGCTCCCCGTGGGAGATTCGATGGAAGAAATCTTCGATGCGGTCAAACAGATGGCTTTAATTCAGAAGAGCGGTGGTGGAACAGGATTTGCTTTTTCCAGGCTCCGGCCAAAGAATGACGTCGTAGGCTCCACTAAAGGGGTTTCGAGCGGCCCGGTCTCCTTCATGAGCGTCTTCGACAATGCCACGGAAGCGATCAAACAGGGAGGAACGCGGCGGGGAGCAAACATGGGCATCCTCCGGGTGGATCATCCGGACATTCTCGATTTTATTAAGTGCAAGGATGA
>CAKZKY010000359.1 GCA_937124575.1 uncultured Pseudomonadota bacterium
CTGAAATTCCGCCATAAGAAATCGCTCAATAATATCTTTTGAAATCCATAGGTTAGGAGAAAAATCGAAGTTTTCGAAAAAAAGCTTGACATTCTGTTTTTTATGATTTAATCCTATATGTAATAAATATTTTAGGATATAGGAGAAGAGAGTGATTAAGACAGTGAGCCGGTGGCGTCAACGGATTAGCCAGCTTGGTAAGGTTCGAGGGCGGTTAGAGAGTCAACTCATGAGGCCTAAGGCGATGCGGATTGGGTCGGTGGTCAAGCAATACATGTTTTGTGGGAAAGCTTCTTGTGCTTGTCATCAGGATCCGCAGAAGAAGCATGGTCCCTATTATTATCTTTCTTATAAGGAAAAGGGCCAGAGCCGCTACAAGTATTTGGGGAAGGCGACGAGTCCAGAGGTGGAGCGGGCGAGGAACTATCAGGTCTTTCAGCGGGGGATGGCACAATTGGGCAAGATTCACCGGGAGATCATTGAGCTATTGTGGAAGATAGGGGAGACGCAGATGAGGGAGAGAGATGTCGATAAGACCCGACCACGGGAAGAAAAGTAACTGGCAGTTTTATGAGCGGGCTCAGAGAGAGGTTTACCGGAAACTGAAACGGAGAGAGAGGCCCGAGGCGGTCGTGGGGGCAGGCTGGGGGTTTTTGGATCACTTTTTCATTTTCCTATTTAGTCTGGGTTTTTTTGCTCGGGTGGATTTTCGCCCCAAAAGAATCCAGCGCGTCATGATCCCCGCGGTGTTGATGATTTTGACTTACGAGGTGAAGCAACTGATAGGGATCTCCAGTATGAACCAGTTAGGAGAGCATTTATTTCGGGATACGGCGCTGCTTAAGATCATTGGATTTACGGCCCGGCAGATTCAGGAGGGGTTTTGTCAAAGGGGGAAGGGAAAGCGGCGGGGTCCCATGCATCGGGACACTCTGGCCGATTTTCTTTCGAGGTTTTCCCCGAAGGAAGTGGATTTCATTTTAAGAGAGGCGGTGCGGGTCTTGGTCAAGCACAAATTGATTCGGGGCAGGACCTATATCCTGGATGCCACGGATTTGCCAACGACCCAGCGTTACAAGGGTTGTGGGATAAAGAAAGTGGTCAAGAAGGTATGGAGCAAAGAAGGTAAGGAAGTAGAGACAGTGACGTATGTCTATGGTTACAAGTTATTGGTTTTACTGGAGGCGAGGGATAAGATTGTGGTGGCCGCCCGGGTGGTCAAAATCAACGAGCATGAGAAGAACTTTACCAAGGAGATGATCAAAGAGGCGCAACAGAGGACAGGTGGGGCTGTGAGGGTGTTATTGGTGGATCGGGGGTTCATTGATGGAACACTTCTCTGGTGGTTATCGAAGAAGATAGGGATCAGGTTTGTCATTCCAGCCAGGAGCAATATGGAGGTGAGCCAGGACATTCGGAGTTTTCGTTCGGAGAAGGCCGATGGTCAGACGGTGTTCGTGGAGCAGACGAAGAAGACGAAGGTAATGGGTGTCAGGGGGCTTCTCTCTTATGATCAATTTGGAGAGGAGCAACATCGGAGAAGAAAAGGGCGTAAGGACTTTAAGGCCAATCCGATCAATGCCGTGATGGTCATTCGGTGGGAGGGAAAAGACTATGAGCCGGGGAAGGAGGAAGTCTTTTTGACGAATCTTTCTGTCTCTCGACCCATGAAGATTATTGAGCAATATGATCTACGCTCAGAGATTGAGAACCAAGGGTTTCGGGAACTCAAGCAGGGGTATCATTTACTGAAGTATCCTCAGAAGACGGAGGCTGCGGTTCGGGCTCATGCCGTGTTGACCGTCATCATCTATAGTATGGTCAACGCCTACAAAAGCAAACAAGGACAGCGATTCGCCCATCTTGGGATTCGCCGCTGGAGAGGAAAGCAGATGGGCGAGAGCATCCATAAAATGATCGTCTACTACGAAGGGATATATGGAATCGTTGATGTCGAGGAATTGTTTTACCTTATCGATATGACTCCCAAGGAGCTGTATCGACTTAAGATCAACCAGCTCCAGAAAGAGATCGAATAATACAGGTAGCTTTCGCCTCGTGAAAGCTAAAGGGATTTCTATTCACTAAATCCAGCGGTCCCATTCTCCACTCCTCCTTCTTCTTCCCCTCAGCCTCCCACCAGATAGATTAACCACACCTGCCGCGGCCTATCCGATTTCTTATGGCAGAATTTCAGTAATAAAAAAGCAGTAATTGATTTCGAATGAAATTGGTGATAAGATGAGTTAAATTTTAGTTATTGGGAATGACCCGATAATTAAGGTATTTTTTTATGCTTGAAGCCAAGTATATCCGAGAACATTTTGAAGAAGTTCGTGAAAGGCTGGCCCTGAGGGGTCAAGCGATCAACCTGGATGAATTTCTTCTAATCGATGGGGAACGAAGAAAGGCCGTCCAGGAATGGGAAAGTTTGAGGGCACTTCAGAAGAGGGTTTCTGATGAAGTGAGCCAAAAGAAAAAAAGGGGAGAGGATACCACGGATTTAATTGCTGAAATGAAAAAAGTTTCTCAGGAACTGAAAGATTTGGATGAAGTGATTCAGGAGAAGGAAAAAAGATTGCAGGAGATCCTTTTAACGATTCCAAACCTTCCTCATCCCTCGGTGCCCAAGGGAAAGGATTCTGAGGAGAACTTAGAGGTGAAAAGATGGGGAGAGATTCCCAAGTTCGACTTTGAACCCAAGCCTCATTGGGATATTGGTGAGGAGTTGGGAATTCTTGACTTTAAATCAGGGGCCAAGATCGCAGGAGCCCGATTCACCCTTTATTGGGACCTTGGGGCAAAATTGGAGAGGGCACTGATCAATTTTATGCTCGACCTTCATACGAAAGAGCATGGATATCGAGAAGTCCTTCCCCCTTTCATGGTCAATCGGACGACCATGACAGGAACAGGACAACTGCCCAAATTTGAAGAAGAACTCTTTAAAATTGAGGGGTTAGATTATTTTCTCATTCCTACGGCAGAAGTCCCTGTAACCAATATTCATCAAGATGAGGTTCTTGAAGAAAGGGATCTTCCTCTCTATTACACGGCTTATACCCCCTGTTTTAGAAAAGAGGCAGGGTCCTATGGTAAAGATACTCGGGGTTTGATTCGACAACATCAGTTTAACAAAGTCGAATTAGTGAAATTTACAAAACCTGAAGACTCCTATGATGAACTCGAAAAACTCTTAAACAATGCGGAGGATGTGCTGAGAAGGTTGAACCTTCCCTACCGGGTTGTAAATCTCTGTACTGGAGATTTAGGATTTTCTGCATCAAAAACCTACGATATTGAAGTTTGGCTCCCGGGTCAGAATACCTTTAAGGAAATCTCTTCCTGCAGTAATTTTGAAGACTTTCAGGCAAGAAGGGCAAAGATTCGGTATCGTATTGCTGGAAAGTCTAAGACTGAATATGTTCACACCCTCAATGGTTCTGGCTTGGCCGTGGGCAGGACACTGGTGGCAATCCTTGAGAATTACCAACAAGCCGATGGGAGCGTGATCATTCCGGAGGCCTTGAGACCCTACATGAATGGAGTGGAGAGGATAGAGAAAAAAAGATCATGAAGTCTGGTCGGAAGGGTTCTGAGACAAAAAAGTCAAGGGTATTTCGCGATAGACAAATTTACGGAGGGATGGCCGAGTGGTTTAAGGCGGCGGTCTTGAAAACCGCTGGGTGAAAGCCCCGTGGGTTCGAATCCTACT
>CAKZKY010000360.1 GCA_937124575.1 uncultured Pseudomonadota bacterium
TTCGTCTTCGAATCGACCCATTCTCCATTGATGTAATTCTGCACTCTTCTCATATCCCTTCCTCGCTTTTTTAAATATTTCTTCCAATTAAATGACAAAAGATGGGGGCTGGTGTGCTGGGCGGACACGGGAAGCGTAGGCTTCCCAAACCTTTACAGCGGTACAATTGAATATTTGGCTACTCCGTTTCCAAGCAAAATTCGAAGATTACTCCAAGGGATATCGAATGTTACCCCAACCTTATCAAATAATCCGCCATTGTAAAGGTTTGGAAGCACACTTGCCTCCCTTCTTTTACACCGTTAAATGCCTCTTGATTTATTTCGAGCCCCAATAATATACTTGGTTAAAAACCTTTTTGTAAAGATCAGTCCCTTTTTTTTCTTTCGGAACCGATCTCAAACGGCCATTTATGAAAGAACCTTCCGACTCGCCCAAACACCTCTCCATCTTCTGCATCCTGTCCAGCCTCTTTGTCCTTTCCCAGTTTTACCGGGTCTCCAGTGCGGTAATCGCTCCCAATCTCATCCAGGACCTTGGATTGAATGCAGAAATGTTAGGTCTTCTTGGGGGTGCCTTCTTCTATGCCTTTACACTGCTTCAAATCCCCATGGGCCCAATGCTTGACCGAATCGGCCCTCGCAAAATTATGTCTGCCTCCTGCCTCATCGGAGCCCTTGGAGCCTTTCTGTTTGCCTTTGGAAACACCTTTCATGCCGTCTTTTTGGGAAGAGTACTGATTGGAGCTGGCATGGCTCCAATGTTGATGGGATCATTCAAGACGTTTACGCTTCGATATCCTCCAGAACAGTTTGCCACCCTTGTAGGAATGATCTCCTCCGTGGGAACCATAGGGAATATTGTCGCCGCAACTCCCCTTGCTTTTCTCACCTCCACCATCGGATGGCGAATGACCTTCCTAATAACTGGATTGATCGCCATTCTCCTCAGTTTCTTGGTCTTCTGGGTTTTAAGGGGAGAAAAAATCAGGGGCGATAAGTCTACTCCTTATTCGGAGGGTAAAACGGAGATAGGCATTTGGCAATCGATCCGCCTCATCACAGGCTCCCTTGCCTTCTGGCAGTTTGGGGCGGTCGCTTTTTTCAGGTATGGCGTCTTCGTCAGTCTTCAGGGGCTATGGTTAGGACCCTACCTGATCTATATCAAGGGATTTTCGCCTGTAGAGACAGGAAATCTTCTGATCCTGTTGGCCATCGGTGTCATTCTGGGAAGTCCCATCGGAGGTCGTCTTTCCGACCGTTACTCTCATTCCCGTAAGGGTGTTGCCCTGGTGGGACTGAGTCTTTATTGTGCTAGCCTCTTTCCTCTCATCGGCATATGGAAGATCGAACATCCAGTCCTATTCGGACTCATCTTCTTCTCAATCGGTTTCTTTCACGGCTTTGTGATGTCAATTTACGCTCATGCCAAAGATTCGTTTCCCATTGCCATTTCGGGAACGGTGATGACCTACGTCAACTTCTTCACAATGGCAGGGGCGGCCCTCTTTATGCCAGCCCTTGGAAAGGTCATCGAATCATTTCCCCGAGTACATAATGTCTACCCAGCGGAGGCCTATCACCTTGCCTTTCTCATCTGCTTCATAGGAATGTCCTCAAGCGTGTTCTTTTATGCTTTTTCCAAAAAATAACCTCTTCACCCAATCTCCCCATCTCCTCATCCCCCCATATTCATTTTGAGCTCTCCTTGATAAAACTCGGCTTCAATGCTAACCTTAAAAAAGGGGGAAGTTATGATCTTAAGAATCTTTTTGGGTTTGATGATCGGAGGTGTGGCTGGTCTTCTTTTAAGCTACCTCTCTCGAAATATCGGAAACTCCTGAGCCTTAACTTGCAATCCTTACGTCAGTGTCCCGCTGGGCGCTGTCGTGGGGTTGATCTGGGCCTTAGGCTAAGGCCAACGGATTATCAGAAGCAGTAACATTTGCTATTTCGTCAATTTCAATGCAATGGCCGCCACATGTTTTCCTTGAAACCGTGCTGCCGCCAGCTCATTTTCACTTGGCATCCGCTCCCCCTGGCCACCGGCAATGGTTGAAGCTCCGTAAGGAGAACCACCCGTCACTTCATCAATCCGCATCTGGCCCTGAAAACTATATGGCAAACCCACAACCACCATCCCATGATGAAGAAGCGTGATGTGGAAACTCAGAAGCGTTGACTCCTGACCCCCGTGTTGTGTAGCCGTACTCGTGAACACACTTCCGACCTTCCCCACCAGAGCGCCTTTCGCCCAAAGCTGCCCGGTGGCATCAAGGAATTGTCGCATCTGGCCGCACATATTCCCAAATCGGGTTGGCGTCCCGAAAATAATGGCATCCGCAGATGCAAGCTCATCCACAGTACAGATCGGTATGTGAGCAAAGGTCTTCTGTGGTTCAATCGCCCCCATCTTCTTAAGCACCTCTTCCGGTAGGGTCTCCGGCACACGTCGTAGCACGACCTCTGCTCCTGCAACCTCCTCTGCGCCTTCTGCCACAGCCTCAGCAAGACGATGCACATGCCCATACATGGAGTAATAAACGATTAGAACTTTCACGAAAGATACCTCCCTCCCTTAAATCACCTTCTTCATCGAATGCTACTCCATTGATTCCGTAGGGATCATCTCCCGAGGAGTTCACGGGCGATGATCAACTTCTCAATCTCCTTGGTTCCTTCCACAATCTCCACGAGTTTGGCATCCCGGTAAAGCCTTTCAATCCCATATTCACCCAAATAGCCGTAACCGCCGTGGATCTGCACCACCTCATCAATCACCCTAACCCCTACTTCCCCGGCAAACCATTTGGCCATGGAAATTAGCTTTGGATCGATCTTTCCATGGTCTACCATCCAGGCCGCCTGATAGCAGAGGACTCTAGCCGCCTCAATCAGGCTGGCCATCTCAGCCAGCTTGAATTGAATCCCTTGAAAACTCCCGATTGGGCTTCCAAACTGCTTTCTCTGTTTCGAATACTGGATCGCCTTCTCAAGCCCTCCCTGGGCAATCCCCACCCCTGCGATCGCAACCGCAATCCGGGTATGATTGAAGACGGTCATGAGTTGATAAAATCCTTCTCCCTCCACCTCTCCCACTAAGTTCTCCCTCGGAACTTTCATCTCTGAAAAGCTAATTTCCGCTGTATCCGAAGCCCGCATTCCTAACTTTCTTTTCAATGGATTGGCCTCAAAACCCTCCCTATTCGTTTCTACGAGGATCGGGCTATGCCGTTTGGATCGATCTCTCCCCTCTTCATTGGTGACACAGAGGATCACCAGATAATCGGCAATACTCCCATTGGTAATGAAGATCTTGTTTCCCTGGATGATATAATGATCACCCTCTTTTCGGGCTACCGTTGAGACAGATGCCACATCGCTTCCGGCATCAGGCTCGGTAATGGCCATCCCCATAATCGCCTCTCCTCGGGGAAGGAGGGAAAGATACTTCCTCTTCTGCTCTTCCCTTCCATAGAAGAGAATAAATTCCGAGCCCAAAGTGGTCGTGAGAATGCACCCACACCCGGCATCCACCCGCGAGAATTCTTCGGTGATCAAGGCATGTTCGAGAAAACCAAGGCCTGGACCACCGTAAGCTTCTGGAATAAAGATCCCTACAAATCCAAGTTCGCAGGCCTTCTTCCATAAGGCTTTCGGGAAGGTTTCATTAAGATCACATTCCTCGGCCACCTCTGGAAATCTCTTTTCTGCAAATTCCCGTGCTGCCTTCTGAATATCCTTCTGTTCATTCGTCAGTTCAAAATCCACAGTGTCTCTCCCCAAACGTTAAACTCTTCCCAGAAGCTCTCTCGCAATGGTGTTCTTTTCGATCTCCTTAGCCCCCTCGTAAATCTCAACGATCTTGGCATCCCGGTAAAACCGCTCCATATCGTAATCACCAATATAGCCATAACCGCCATGAAGCTGAAGCGCATCATTGGTCACTTTCACACCCACCTCTCCGGCAATCGATTTGGCGATGGAGATCCGTTTGGGATCCACTTTCCCGTGATCGATCATCCATCCGGCTTGATAGGTGAGTGCCCGTGCCGCCTCAACCCACGTGGCCATCTCAGCAATCTTGAATTGGATCGCTTGAAAGGTGGCCAGGGGCTGGCCGAACTGCTTGCGCTTCTTGATATACTGGATGGCCTTTTCCAGAGCCCCCTGAGCCACGCCCACGCCCTGAGCTGCAGCAATGACCCGGTTGATGTTAAACAGCTGCATGATCTGTGAAAACCCTTCCCCCTCTTTGTCCCCAACGAGGTTCTCTTTTGGAACCTTCACGTCGTTGAACCGAAGTTCTGCCGTATCTGAGGCCCGGATGCCCATCTTCCCTGTGATCTTTATGGCTCCAAATCCCGGCCGATCCGTCTCCACAATGATGACTCCGAATCGGTTTAACCTTGATGCCGCCTCAGGATTGGTCAAACAGAATACCGTAAGATAGTTGGCAATGCTTCCATTGGTGATAAACTGCTTGGCTCCGCTGATCGAGTAGTGATCTCCTTCCTTTTTTGCGAGGGTCAAAGCTGAGAGGATATCGCTTCCTGCATCGGGTTCGGTGATGGCCGTTCCCATGATCGCTCTTCCCCGGGTCAGTGGCGGAAGATATCTCTTCTTCTGTTCTTCCGTGCCATAGAGCTGGATCAGTTCGGAGCCAAAGGTCGTCAATAAAATATTCCCGCAGCCCGGGTCCACCCTCCAGAACTCCTCCATCACCATGGCAAACTCCAGAAATCCCAATCCAAGGCCACCATACTCTTTTTTGATAAAGAGGCCGATAAAACCGAGTTCGCAGGCCTTTTTCCAGAGTTCCCTTGGAAATTCTTCCTTCCGATCATATTCGCGGGCAACAGGTGGAAATTCCCCTTCGGCAAACTCCTTTGCTGCCATACGGATCTGTTTCTGTCGAGGCGTTAATTCAAAATCCATCATCTTCTCCATTGAGTGTTTTGAACATATCATAAGCATGATAAAAAAATCAACTTTGATTTTCTGAAAAATTATCTTTCGCTCCCTGATAATACACCTGCCTGTTCAGCCCATGATAATCAGGGATGTAATCAGAGGTTTCTCAGTTTTTTAAATCTCTCTTGTCTGGAAAAGGAAAGAGGGCATGCCTTGGGTCCGACATGCCCTCTTCTTGATGGGGTGAGAAATGGTTCTACTTTTTCTTCAATTCATCCCATGGATAGTCGATCAGTTCGAGCAAGACGCCATTGACCTCCTTGGGATGGACAAAGGCAAATTGGCAGTTTCGGAAGGATCGCAACCCACCAGCAAACTTATAACCTTTTGCCTTCAACTCATTCATCGCCTCTTCGGTATTATCCACGTTGAGGCTAATGACCATTACCCCTTCGCCTCTCTTTTCGATGAATTTCGCCACCTCCCCATCCGGAGTGGTGGACTCCATCAGTTCAAATCCGACATCGCCCAACCAGTATCTGGCGACTCGGATCTTCTCAGACTCATCCACATACGGATCATCGGGCTCGGGCTTTCCAAGGATGGGTTCCCAGACTTTTCGAGCTGCCTCCAAATCCTTCACGGCAATACAGATATGATCCACCTTATTCACTTTCATCAGGAATCTCGCGTAACTCCCCCCTCCCCCTCTTAGGCTAAGAGGGGGGATATTCCTCCTCTGTTGCCTGGCAATTACGACACATCCTATTAAGAGGGAGGGATATCTATCTGGTCAGTTATCAGTCTACCTTATATTTTTCATTCAAATAGGCCATGGCTTCATCAATGGCATTTGCCGTAATGTCCAGATCCTGATCGGTGTGTCGGTAGTTGATATAGCCGTGATGGTGTGGAGCAAAAAAGATGCCCCGGCGGATCAGTTGTGTGTAAAAATCATCGCGTCTGCCTCGATGGGTTTCTCCCTGATCTCGCTTAAAGGTGATGAAGAACATGGGGGCAACGCCGCTCAACTCGGCTCCAACAGGGTACTTGTTAATGATTTCCTGGATTTTTTTAAGAAATCGGTTGCCTCTTTCCCATATCTTGGGAAGAACATGATCGCGTTGCAGGATTTCGATCGTTTTAAGCGCCGCAATAAAGCCATCGCTATTGGGAAAGAAGGTCGAGGAGATGAAAAGCTTCTGGGCGGCAGCCATCATTACGTCCTTTTTTCCGGTCACCACGCTGATGGCATATCCGTTAGCCATCCCTTTTCCAAGAACGGCTAAATCAGGAGTCACTCCATACAGCTCCTGCGCTCCACCCAATCTGAGCCTGAAACAGGTCCGGATCTCGTCGAAGATCAGAACCGCGCCATACTTGTCAGCCAATTGTCTCACTCCTTGGAGGAACCCAGGTTTGGGTTCTTCCATCTTTTGATGGAGGGGGTGACCGAAGGGAGTCATGATGATGGCGGCTGTCTGATCGCCATGCTGTTTCATCAGGTCCTCAAGCTGATCGAGGTTGTTGTAACGAAACTCATAGACATCTTCATAGAATTTTTGGGGAATGCCACCTTTCATCTCGACGCACCAGTCATGCCAGCCGTGGTAGCCACAGCGCATCACTTTGATCCGGTTGGTGTAGGCCCTTGCAATACGGATGCTGGCGGTTGTGGCATCGGAGCCGGTTTTGAGAAAGATGGACATTTCAGAACAGGGTACCAGTTCGGTCAGTTTCTGGGCAAGTTCATTCTGATATCTCTGCGTGAGTGTGAAGCAGAAACCTTTATCTCTGATCTGTTTTGCCACGGCTTCATCCACCTCTTCTTCCCGATAGCCAAGGATGATCGGCCCGTAGCCACAGAGAAAGTCAATATACTCATTTCCATCCACATCAATGAGCCGGCATCCCTTGCCATATTCGAGGAAGATGGGATATTCGCCTTCGATAAAATCGCTCGGTTTTCTGGCACCGAGCACTCCTCCTGGAACCAATTGCTTTGCCTGCTCAAAAAGCTCCAGACTTCTTGAGATATTCAGTTTTTTAGCCTCTTTCATGGAGATCCTCCTCAGAATTAAATTGGCATAAGCATTTCCGCCAGAGGCGGATCCCCCACTGGCGGAGTAAAATCTCCCGTCCCCCCTTCCTCTCCCCTTAATTTAAGGGGGAAATAGAGGGGGGTTATAAGAGGGTAATTCCTCCCTTGGGCAACCGTGTCCTGAATTTGCCGAAGGAGGGAAGTTGGGAGGGATTTTACAATTAGATGTCTTTACCATTTGTGACCGTTCATATATCAAACCCAAAGTTAAATTGCCATGATGGACTGGATCGTTTCTGTCTGATGGATTTTGGCACCCCGATGAATCAACGCAGCAAGGAATTTCTCTGGGTCAATGCAACCTTCTGGAGCAACGACTCCTCTCACTTTCACATCGCCAGCACTGAGCATAAGGGCTGCAATCGAGGCAGGAAGCCCTGTTCCGGGCGCCATACGGCCTGCAATGTCAGCGGTATAGGTCACTCGATTTCCTTTCCTTTCTCCCTTCACGATCACTTTCAAACCTGAGGATTGAGGTCCCCTATCCCTGTTGTTTGGAATGGATCCCCAAAGCTGAAGCGTCAGGTCATAAGGCACAACCCTTGTTCCCTTCACCTCCACCGGCTCCTTGCTGAGAAAACCTGTATCCCTCTGTTCTTTGATGAGCTGATCTACCCATGAGGGAATGAGCGCTCCCTTAATCACCACATTCTTGACCCCTTTGATATAGCGTGGTATGGTCAGTGGCTGAGGATGGCCCACATAACGAACGACACAAGTGCCCAGAGGTTCAAGGAATTCTGCGATCTCCTCGCCCGTGCCACCCTCCACATATTCGAGCTTACCATTCAGATATTGAGGGATCTTACCCAATGTCATATGGAGGCTATGATCCCACGCTGCTCCTGAAAGCTCGGCAATACTGACCACCCAGTATAAATAGATATCATCCACACGATCTAATTGATTGGCAAACCATTTGACAATGACATTATTGGTTCCTGGATCAGATCCCATTCCAGTCAATACAGTGATGCCCGCCTTTTGAGCGGCCTGATCAATATCCGAAGAGAAAAGGATCTTTGCTGCTTCGTAGTCATCACAGATGTCAATGTAATGAACCTTGGCTTCAACGGCGGCGCGGGCGACAGCCACTGCGGTCTTGTAAAAGGGACCTGCACAGTTGATGACGACATCGGCTCCTTTGATCGTCTTGACAAGTCCGCTGTGATCGTTCACATCGATCTTGCTGAGCGAAACCTTCTCGCTCGTGCGCAACTTCTCCTGAACTCGGTTTGGATCCACATTAATATCACCTAAGACCACTTTTTTAATCGGCTCCTGCTTGATGAGGTCCCGGGCAACTCCCTGGCCCATCCCTCCTGTTCCGCCTAAGACCAATACCTGCATCCTATCTCCTCCTTTAAATATAATCTTGTAAGACTAAACGGGTTAGCTCAAACCGCAAAAAACAATAACCTCTCTCCATCTCCCACAATGACGAGGAGCTGGAAAGGGTTATGGATGAATCGTTATTGGGACTTTTTCTCCTCTAACATCTTCAGAACGATGTCGGGTGTGATGGGAAGCTCTCTGGGCATCACGCCAATGGCATTCTGCACAGCATTGGCGACTGCTCCGATCATGGCTACCGATATGGAGAGGCCTCCTTCTTTGGCGCCAAAAGGACCAAAGGGATCGTTAGAGGTGACGACGATGGGCTCGATGTTGGGCACATCCGTAGAGAGCGGAAACCAGTAGTCCGTAAAGTTGGCATTGAGGTTCTGACCTCTCTGGGTCCATTGATGTCTCTCCATGAGCACACCCTGAGGACCGGCCTCCATGGCAGACCGTTGGATCTGTTGCTCCACAGCCAGAGGATTAATCGGTTGACCACAGTCATGGGCGGCCACCATGTTGATTAGCTTCACCTTACCGGTTTCGGGGTCCACTTCTACCTCAGCCACAGCCGTGCCAAACGAGTAGGCAGCAGCCACCTGACCGCGTGGATTTTTGATCCAATCCCGCTTGGGATCGGCATCAGGCCAACGGTCACCGCGACCTAAAATGGCACGATTCTGAGAGAGCGCAGTTCTTGCAACCTTCGCAATATCAACCGATCGCTCTGGTTCTCCCTTGACGAAGATGCGGCCCTCTCGTGCGACAAGAAGGCTCTTATTTGTCTCTAACATCTGGGCAGCCACTTCGAGGAGCTGTTCCTTGGCATCGGCAGCAGCTGCTTTAACCGCACCACCGGAGATGAGTGTGGATGCCTGTGAGTAAGCTCCTTGGTCGGACGGAGTGACACTGGTATCACCGGTAATGACCTTCACCCGGTTTAAAGGGATTCCCAGTTCCTCGGCAGCAATCTGAGCCACCATGCTATCGTTTCCCTGTCCATTATCCATCACTCCGGAAATGACGGTCGCATCGCCGTCTTCATTAAAACGAACAAAGGCTCCGGATCCTCCACGGATCCCCATCGGGAACCCACTTATCATTGCGCCAACCCCCATACCGATGCCACGATAGGGTGGTAGATGGCCCCGTTTCTCTTTCCAGCAGGCCTTCTCTGCGGCCTGTCGCATGGTCTCGACTTCCGCGCAGGAGGTGATCACGCACTTTGTGGGGGTGATATAACCCTCGTGGACTGCATTTCTGATCCTGAATTCGAGCGGATCCATTCCAAGTTTCTCAGCCAGCTGATCGAGCAGTAATTCCAATCCAGCATAGGCTGTGCGCGGATGGTGCGGATACATCCCACGCGGAGGCTTATTGGTGTAGGCTCGAATGGCCTCATAGCGTAAATTCTCAAACTTATAGGCCTCTTCAATCATGATATAAGCCACTGAGGCTGCAATGGGCCCAGTGCTGGCATAAGCGCCTCCGTCCATAATGACCTTCATATCGATCGCTGTTATTCTTCCTTCAGCATCCACTCCGACCTTACAGTTCGTAATGCTGCCATGGACCTGTCGGACGCAATTAAAGTTTTCCTCCCGGGTATAGACCAACTTCACAGGGCGTCTGGCTTTTTTCGAGAGAAGGGAGGCCATAAAATCTGCTGGCGATATCTCAGACCTGCCACCGAAATGTCCTCCAACAGCGATCTTTCTGACTCTGACCTCTGAGGTCGGTATGTCCAAGGCGTTGCTGAGAGGCCTCGACTTCATATGAGGACCTGCATTGGGACACCAGATATCCAGACCCGTGCTGTCAAAGTTGGCCACAACCGCATAATTCTCCAACTGACAGTAACTCTCCTCTGGAGAGGAGAACCGTCCTTCCACCACCAGATAGGACTGGGCAAATGCCTTCTCAACATCTCCTTCATTGACAAAGATGCGCACGCTCACGTTTCCAGGTTTGTCATCATGAAGCTGAGGCGCACCCTCCAGAAGAGCTTGCTCGGGGTCGAGCACATAAGGAAGGGGCTCCCACTCAACCTTAATCAGCTCCGCAGCCTCTTGTGCAATCTCTTCGCTAATAGCCGCCACTGCCGCAACCTCCTGGCCAATGAAGCGTGCTTTATCCGTCGGAAGAAACTGCATGTCTCGAGTGTAGGCAAAGACTCCCCATCGGTAGGGAATGGCATCTTTGCCAGTGACAACTGCCCTCACTCCAGGAAGTTTCTCGGCCCGGCTTGTATCGATATTCAATATCTTGGCATGGGCATAAGGGCTCCGAACTGCCTTCGCATAGAGCATGCCGGGCAGGTAGAGATCTGCTGAATATTTAGTTTCGCCCTTTGCTTTAGGGACCGAATCAATTCTGGGGACTCGCTTTCCTACCAAGAAATAGTCTGAAGTCGTAACCTCTCTTTTCAAAGCAGGGGGGCTCTGCTGCCTAGAGGCAGCCATGACCGATTCAACGATCTTGGTATAACCGGTACAGCGACAGAGATTGCCGGAGATGGCCTGGCGAATCTCCTTCTCTGTCGGAGAAGGGTTCTTGTCCAAGAGTGCCTTGGTCGAAAGGATCATGCCCGGTGTGCAAAAGCCACATTGTGTGCCTCCGAATTTGACAAAGGCCTCTTGCAGTGGATGGAGCTTTTCGCCCTCAGACAATCCTTCAATCGTGATGATCTCCTGACCCTGAACTTCTGCTGCGAGAAGCAGACAGGAACGGACGGGCTCTCCATTGAGCAAGATCGTACACGCCCCACAAGTCCCATCTTCACATCCGTTCTTTGTTCCGGTCAGTTGTAACTCATCGCGGATGACCTCTAAGAGGGTTGTATGCGGAGCAATTTCAAGAGTCTCGATACGTCCGTTAATCTGGAGTGATACTGAAATCCTTTTCATGACTCTCCTTTTTTTCGATCCATCAAAATCGTAACAGGTCTCAGGTCTCCGGTTACGAAGCCCTCTTCGTCAGAGAGACAAACGTTTAAGGGTGACGACGCTGGTATAGAAGATCGAAACCCGAATATCGAAGATCGAGCTTCAAACTTCTAAAGACAAGTACCGATACGACTTTCGACAACGACAGACATTCAAATTCAATTCCTTGCGAATGACCATACGGGCATCATTGCTATTACCATGACTGGAAAACTTTTCATTCAGATAGATTCTATGCGGCCATCGTCAGTGCTCGGCGTAATGCCCGCTTTACCAATACACCTACCATCTTTCGACGATAGTTGGCATTCATCGCTAGGTTCTCTACAGGATGGACTCGATCCATGGCTTCTTTCGATATGGACTGGAGCAGGTCCTCGGTTGGCTTCTTCCCCTCCAACAACGGTTTTGCATGAGATACCTCTATCGGTGAAGATCCTATTGCTCCCAGCACCAATTTGGCTTGTTCAATCTTACCATGGATCTCTTTCTTCACCATCACGGCCACTCCAACCATAGGAAACTCCATCCCTTCGCGCACGCGGAGTTTCTCATAGGCACCAGAGGCCCCTTGACCAGAAGGCGGAATTTGGACTTCGATGAGTATTTCATCAGGCTTTAGAATATTGGGTCTTTCTCCCCTGCCGGTAAAAAACTCCGCCAGTGGGATGACCCTTTCACCATTTGCCGAAGCAATTTTGATCTCTGCCCCAAGCGATAAGAGAACTGGAGCAAGATCGCCTTGGTATACCGACTGGCAACGCCTGCCCTTTTCCACAGCATGGCAGACTTTTCCTCCACGTTTAAAACAGACCTCTTGTGCGCTCCTCCAGAGATCGGACTGATTGTAATAGATGCATCGGGTATCCTGACAGAGGTTTCCTCCAACGGTTGCTTTCTTCCGGATAGGAGGGACAGCCACCAGTTGGGCTGCTTGAACCAAAGACGGATATTCCTTGAGGACGAAGGGCGATCTCTCCAGAGTTTCCAGGGTGGTCATCGAACCGATAGCCAACCCACTCCTTTCGTTCCATGTGAGATGATCCAGGGTGGTTATTCCCTTAAGGTTGATCAGGACTTCGGGTTTACATAGCCGATAACGGAGTGCCACAAGGAGTGCAGTTCCTCCAGCCAGAATGGCCGCCTTCCCATCATGTTCCTTGAGGAAGGAGCAAGCCTCTTTCACCGAGGACGGTTGGATCAGATCGAACTCAGGTAGTCTCATTTCACTCCTCACATACTATCTTTTTAATGCTATGTGGTCAAGATGACCGTTTTAAAGATTTTGAGAATCAAATCCAATGATTCAACACCGTTAACCAGGAGTGATAGTTGACTTTAATGGGTCAGCTCAATGCTAAAAACTAAACAAAGGTATTTGAAACTTCCCCTCACCTTTCCCATTGCGACACAGTCTCCCAGCGGGGAGAGAGGGGGTAAGGGAGCCCGCATTTCGCGGGATTAGAAGGAAATTCTCAGATTTACTGTATAAGAATATATAATGTCCTCTAAATGTATACTGTATACAAATAATCACTCCTTGTCAAGTTTAAATGAAGAGATTTCTGAAAAAGTCCAGAAATCTCTGATTACATCGATTAAGGGCCGTTTACACAGATTAGAGTACTTTGAAATGAAAGAAAAATCTGTGGAATCTGTTTTTGAAATCCCTGCCAGCGGCAGACAGGTGAGTAATCAGAGAGCGAGAATTAGTTTTTCAGAGCTCTTATGAACACTCTTTAAGGATAGAAGAATTTGAAAGGGGGATTGTTGGAAAACCTTCAATTTCTGAAAATGTGGTTGGAATCTTTTAAAAGAGGTATGATGCAGAGATCAAGGCTTGGGAACTTTCGCTCTCAATTTCAGTCTGTCGGAGGGATAGATTCGATCGCTTCCATTCAGATTGTTCCAACGCTTAATCTCCGAGACAGTCACATTATATTTATTTGCAATCTTATAGAGAGAATCGCCCGCTTTAACCACATAAATAATCTCTTTCGTTCTTCCCATCTCCAATGAAGCGACAGAAGGAACATCATCCTCTGCCACCTTGATTTTGAGTTGATCCCCAGGCATCAACTTTGTTTCTGGATGAAGATTGTTCCAAGAGGTGAGGGCGCCGATATTAACCCTCATCTCATTCGCTATGCTCCAGAGCGTATCTCCCTCTTTGATGGTATAGGTGATCTCCTGTGGTCCGGATGGCTTCTTCTCTACGGGGGTTTTCAAAGCTAAGGAACCGGTTTTAATCTCCTTCTCTTTCGGAATGGGAACGACAAGATTCATTCCGATTGACAATCGGCTCTTCCTATCCAACCGGTTGATCTGGAGAATCGGATCCAGATCCACCTTATAAAGTCGTGCGATCTGCTGGAGGGTGTCCCCCTTCTTAACAACATGGGTTTTAAAGGAGGTGGTGGCCTGGGGACGGAGGGATTCAAAATTCTTAAGGAAGAGGTCTCTCTTTCCAAAAGGAATCTTAATCTCATATTCCGTAACATCTGGAGGGGTGCACCACCGGCGCAATTCGGGGTTGAGGTCTCTCAGCTCCTCAATAGAAATCTCGCACGCTTTTGCAATATATTTCAGATCCATGGCAGGGGGAACCATAACCTTATCGTATTGAAGGGGGTCCTGGTATTCGATATCAATAAACCCATATTTTTCTGGATCCTTGGCGAGAAGAGCGGCAGCGATCATCTGTGGGACATAATGTTTGGTCTCCTGTTTGAGATATTTGTATTTGGTCAATTCCCAGAAATCTTCTGTCCGATAACGCTTCATTCCATTGGCAATCTTATTTTCACCCGCATTATATCCAGCAGCAGCCAGATACCAGCATTCGAACATATCGTAAAGGTCCTTAAGATATTGGGCAGCCGCAATCGTTGATTTTTCAGGATCTCTTCTTTCGTCAACCCACCAGTTCGACTTCAAACCATATCTCTTCCCGGTAAGGTAGATGAACTGCCAGGGCCCCATGGCTTTGGCCCTTGAATAGGCATAGGGGTTAAAGCCGCTCTCGATCATGGCAAGATAGACCAGGTCTTCAGGAAGGCCCTTCTCCTTTAAAACATCCCTCATGAAGGGGATGTATTTCCCGGATCGTGCGAGCCAGTTGGAAAAGACCCTTCTTCCAGTGGTTTGAAAATAGTTGAGAAAATATTCCACCTTCTCATTGATGACAATGGGGATATCGAACGCGTTCTTCTTCCTGTTCAGGTCACCGGGAAGAATTTCAAGAGTGAAATCATCACTCGATTCGTCGCTGATGGGAAGGCTGAGGCCCCTCATAGCAATCTTAGGTTCAGGTGATGAAACAGGGGGAGGAGAAACGTCGTTCGGTAGAGTTGGAACCGATTGATCGGGAAAGAGTTCTTCCAGTTCTGAGGGCGTAAAAAGGGAAATGAAGGTTTCTTCGGTGGGAGCGGTATCGAATTGGCTTTTAGAAGTCAGTGAAGGGACGCCAGGCAAACAAGCGGAGGCCAAAAAGAGAATCAGCCCAGCGCAAATCAACTTAGCCATGGTGAACAATCCTCCAAAGATGGAGAAAGTTTATACTTGCACCGAAATACCTAAAAAATTGGCATATCTCATTTGATCTTGTCAAGTAAAAATTTTGAGATATCGAAATCTCTGAAAAAGTCCTTAAGAGACTGGGGAAGTGGGGTTCCAAACCCTTCGAATGCGGGTCATTTAGAAGTTAAATGGTTAACAATCATTTTATAGAAAACCAAGCATTTTAAGGGTACTAATCGATAGTGCCAAACTATTGAAGGCATCCGCTCGAAGACTTTTTCACCCCACCTCCCCAGTCTAAAAATACTTT
>CAKZKY010000361.1 GCA_937124575.1 uncultured Pseudomonadota bacterium
AGCTTGGCCAGGGCGGCGGCAAAACAATCGCCATAAGACATTTTTTTAAAGGCTTTAAATTCAGCCGCCTGTTTGGTCAGCTCCAAATCGGCAAGGATGATTTGGATCGGAAGAGTGGAGATAAGTTGTGCCACTGCTTCGGCACGCTCCCGGCCGGCTTCTCTAAGAGTGATATAGTAGACTTCTCCCCAGTTCACTACCGAAAGAAGAAGGGTTTTTCCCGAGTCTCTCGCCACCCGAAAAAGTTCGATCATTCGATCAGCCCCATCTTCATTCTCAAGGTATGCGATCAGACTATAGGAGTCTAACACTCTGAGTACTGGCCTCATAAGGCACGCTCCTTTGCCTTCTCTTCCTTCAGGGCTTTAAGTAGTTTTCCCTTTGTTCCGGTTATCCCTGCCATACTTCGAATATATTCGTCCGTGATTGGTTTAATGACGATCTCACCATCCCTCTCAAAAAGGGAAACCTGAGTCCCCTTTTTAATCCCAAACTTGCGCCGGAGCCTTGATGGAATGACGACCTGTCCTTTTACCGTGACCACTGCCTTATCCATAGCGCCTCCCTATGCCATACATTTTAGCAAAATATACCATATCCAAAAAAGTAAGTCAATTTTTATTTTGTGTTAACAAATAAAAATTGTATACCCAATTCATCAATGGAGGTTGTTGAAGGAAGTAATCTGGTGAAAAGCTGGCTTAGAAAATAGAAAAGGAAAGGTGGACGCTCACTGGGGAATTAAGAATCCTCTTTCTTATCGTATTTGTCGAAATCATATCCTGCCTTCTTATAGTCTTCCAAGGCCCGGACCCTGAGATCCTCCCTTTTTGTCTTTTCCGCCTCTTTGTCCGCCAGCTCGGCCGCATGGCTCCACATTCCTTCCCTTTCGTACTCCTTGATCTTCCGGTCTGTCTCAGTCAAGGGGCTCCCTTTGATAACGACCGTAGGGGGAAAGAGAACCCTTGAAATGGAGTTTTTACATTTCGGGCATCTGGTCAGGGCAGACTCGGTCATCCTTTGAATCACCTCAAAACCCTGACGGCAGTGATTGCAACTCTTCTTAGAATCAATGGCACGATAGGCGTAAGTAGGCATAAGAGCCACCTCTCCCTAAATAGATAATATCTTTAAAAAATTTGTCAAGTTCTTATCCAAAACATGAACCAGTTAAAAAGATATTGACTTCAATTTTTTGTTATGTTAAAAAAATCACATTTTTACTCCTTGAGGAATTCTTACAAAAATTCTACTTAAAAATTAATAAAATTGCTTAAATATGGGGGAAGTATGCAAAAACATTCTAAAAGATCAGTCATAATTCTTCTTCTCGCTTTTTTAACAGCACTCTTTTTGAGCTTGAGCATGATGTGGGCGGCCCCACCCCCTTCTGAAAAAAAGGAGATCTCTAAACCTTCTGCTTTGACCAAACCTCCGGAGTCGACGAAAAAGGGGGAGAAATTCATTATCCGCGGTAGGGAATATTGCTACGAATGTATTGACAATTCAGAATGTCTCGGTTGCCATGGCAATAAGATCAGCGAAAGGAAGTTCGCCCAGTCAGTCCATGGAGCCAATTCATGCAATAGCTGCCATTGGGATATTACCGATGTCAAGGCACATACAAAAGCCAATGGGACCAGGATTCATACAGAGCCAGTGACCTGCCATCGGTGTCACAAAAAAGAAGGGGCGGAGCATTACGCCAGTGCCCATTTCATCAATGACATTCAATGTAAAGACTGTCACAAAGATATTCATGAGATGACCCCCTGGAAAGGAGAGAAGAAGAGAGTCATTGAGAAATGTACGACCTGCCATGCCGATGATGGCTACCTGGAAAGCACCCATGGCAAATCTGTTCTGGCAGGAAACCCCGATTCTCCGGATTGCAGCGATTGCCACGGTCTCCACAAGATCCCCATCCTGAAGGGAGATGAGCCAAAAGTCGTTCAATTCCGAAAGGAGTTCCATACCGCGGTCTGTCTGAAATGCCATGACGATAAAGAGATGATGGAACGGAACAAAGTTCTTCTGGTCGCCACACAGACTTATTTCGAGAGTTACCATGGGAAGGTTAAAAAGTTAGGTTATCCCACCCTTGTTGCAGGTTGTGCCGATTGCCATGGTTTTCATAACATTCTTCCTCCCAGTGATCCTAAATCGCTCATCTCAGATGCAAGGCTCGTGGAGACCTGTGGAAAGTGCCATCCCGGGGCGAATACTAACTTTGTCATGTGGGTTGCCCATGCGACGCATAACGACCCGAAACGAGATCCCATCTTTTATTGGACCTTCGTGATTATGACCACACTATTGGTTTCGGTCTTCAGCATGTTCTGGCTCCATACGATCCTCTGGTGGAGAAGGGACTTCTGGGAAAAACGGGAGTTGAGATCTCAAGGGATCTTCTTCCCTCAACATGTGAAACCAGAAGAAGCGGGACATATGTATCGACGCTTTAAAAAATTAGATATCGTCCTTCATTTTACGATGATGATTACCTTCATCGCCCTTGTCCTGACCGGGCTCCCGCTGAAATTCTCACATGCTCCTTGGGCCAAGGGGCTGATGGCCTTTTTAGGAGGAGCAGAGATGGCAGGATTGGTTCACCGAATTGCAGCCGCTATCACCTTCCTCTATTTCATAGCAGCCAATGGTTATTTCTTCTACTTTCTATTCTATAAAAAACTACCTGGAGATCCAAACCCCCTCCAGAAGCTATTTGGGCCTGAATCCCTTTGCCCCCGCTGGAAGGATGTGGAAGATATTATAGGCATGATCCGATGGTTCTTTAATAAAGGTCCAAAACCTCAGTTCGACCGCTGGACTTACTGGGAAAAGTTCGACTTCCTGGCAGTCTATTGGGGAATGTTTGCCATCGGGCTTTCCGGTCTGATGTTATGGTTTCCTGAAGCATTCTGTATCTTCCTGCCAGGCTGGGTTCTCAATGTTGCCCACATCGTCCATTCAGACGAGGCTCTACTCGCCTCAGGGTTCATCTTTACCGTCCATTTTTTCAATACCCATTTCAGGCCATCGAAATTCCCTTTTGATCCGGTGATCTTTACAGGAATGCTGCCCAAATATGAGCTGGTTGAAGAGCGGCCGGAACAGTATAAGAGGCTGGTTGCGCAGAAAAGACTGGAGACCTTCCGGGAAAAATATCCGAGCGCTTGGGTAGATCTCTTTTCCAATGTCGTTGGATTTGCCATGTTAGCCATTGGGCTTTTTTGCATCTTTCTGATTGGTTGGGAATTTTTAGGGTAAGGATTCAAGGGGTCAAGTGGTCAAGGGTTCAAGGGAAATTCTTAAATGATTTATACTCGAACCATGGAATCCCCGAATCCTTGGACCCTTATTTCGTGATTTTACAACCGATCTTTTCAAGGTAAGCGGTATAGTTAAAGGTAGGACTCTGGTCTTTGGTGTGGCAATTTCTGCAAACCCCCAGGGTCACTCTTCTCTCGATCTTTCCTTTTTTGGGATGGCCTCTTCCTGGTCCATGGCATGATTCGCATTGGACTCCCTTTAGGAAGAGAGGGATCTCGTCCACTGTGGCATATTCCCCTATCTTTCCGTAACCGGTGGAGTGGCAGATCAAACACTCCTCTTGAGCATATTTAGGCGAAGCCACAATGGTCTGAGAAGCCTTTGCGTGTTTCGTCTTGAGCCAGTTTCGGTAATTGACCTCATGGCATTTTTTGCAAGTGATGGCTCCAACATAGAGGCTGTCTTTGGGGATCTGTGCGAGCATCTCTTTTTCCGAAAGTTCTTTTTCGGGAGGGCTGGCCACTTTGGGTTTATAGAGTTTTGCTGATTCCGCACGATAATGCTCCACCTCTCTCATGATCTTCGGGTCATCCTCTACGGAGAGTTGTACCGGAATGGCGACATGTTTGTAAAAGTTCTTATTCTCAAAGGCGAGAAGGGTTCTTTCTACCTCCTTCTGTTTTGATTCCAAAAACTTCAGCTCCTTGACCCTCATCGCTTTCTGTTTTTCAGATCTTGCCATTTCTGATTTGATCTGTATGGATCTTGTAATTAACCTTTCCAATCGCTTCTCCAAATCGTCCCTTTCACTCGAGACAAGGAACTTAATAGGTTTCCTCGTATTGACGAGAGAGTAGTCAATACAGCCGAGATATCCCCCTCTTGGCTCAAGGCGGTAAATCGGGACTTCATTCACCCTTTCCATAACCGCCTTTAAGGCATCCCCTCCTCCGCCAAGGATCAGGTCAAGTTGAGGATTTTCCCGTGCCAATTTCCTGTCCTTTGACTCGCCTAATTGGGAGAGGACAACGATGAGATCCGAGGAATCTCGCAGCCTCTTGGTTAGTTCCTTCGATGTGGTGATTGGATCAAGTAAGGTCAGGCCTGGTTCGATCTCCTGAAGAAGGGTATTTAATTGATCGTCCATCAGACCAATGATTGCAATTTTTATCTTGGCGATCTCCTTTGTCACATAAGGGGCGAATATCCGCGTTTGAGTTTTTTTGTCGATGAGGTTGGCTGAAATGAATGGAAAATTGGCTTTTTGAGTTATCTCGGAGAGAAATTTCAAGCCCATCATCAAGTCCTTTTCTCCGACATTGACAACCTCATACCCCATTTCGTTATAAGAGTGGATGAGAAGATCGACTCGCAGAAGGGCATCTCTGCGTTTTGTTTCGGTCTGGAGAGGCTTTCGAATAAGGAAGTTTCCGGTATCGAGAAGGAGCAGTTTTTTACCTTCCTTTTTCATCTGGGAGATCAAGGTTGCTTTCTTGGCGACACCACCAAGGGGGCTTCGGAATCAGCCGCATGGTTCCACCTCACCCATCACATCATTGGTATAGACAATGCTGAACCGGATTTTGGCTGCTTCGGAGAAGGCCAGGGGAGGAGCCTGGAGATCCACGATGAAAACAGCTGATATTAAGATAAGAAGTCTTTTAATCTTCAATAATCCCCTCCCCCTCCCTTTCAGATCATGCCTGATACCCAGGAACAGTTTGAAATTAAAGAAGCGATCTGATAGAATTATTTTGGAGGCCTTCTTTCCATCATCCGTTATGAATCGAAGATGTTTTCTCCTATTATTTTTGGTTGGAATCCTCTTCTTGGCCCAAGGAGTCCTCTCCTTAGAGAAAGAGAGAATGCCATCACTCATTTTAGAGCAAGAGAAGCGGGTTAAGGAGTGGCAACAAGAGAAAGATCAATTTTTTAAAACCCATGAGCGCTCTCCCCTATCCCCCTCCGAGAAGAGATATTTCAATGGTTTAAAATATTATCCCTTCAATCCCAACTATGTCTTTTATGGAAAGATTGAGCGTTTTAATTTTAATATTAATAACCCAAAATATTACGCCACCTTCCCCACCAACAAGGGGACGAATAAACGTTATATTCGATATGGCAAGTTTCTTTTCACATTAGATGGAAAAGAACACTCGCTCGAAATCTATAAATCCATCTTAGGGGACATTCTTTTCATCCCCTTTAAAGATCAAACAAACGGAAAAGAGACCTATGAAGGAGGAAGATATATCGATGCCGAAATTCTTGCCAATTATCAAATGATCTTAGACTTCAATATGGCCTATAACCCTTCCTGTGCTTATAATGATAAATTTGTCTGTGTCCTTCCGCCCAAAGAGAATGTCCTCGACATTCCCATCCGAGCGGGTGAAAAAAATTTAAATCTCTCCAATAAAAAGTAAGGAACCGATCTCTTATCTAAACTGTTTCTCTCCTGCTCGTATCTCGATCGCCAGCCAGTTCTCCTTCGGAGCAAAGGGGCAAGTATATTTTTCATTATATTCGCAGAACGGATTGTAAGCACGATTGAAGTCAATGAGTACCTTTCCACTGGGTATGGGCTCAATATTGAGATATCGGCCTTCGTGGTAGGTTTCATTTCCTGAAGTCTTGTCTTTAAATGGAAGAAACAAT
>CAKZKY010000362.1 GCA_937124575.1 uncultured Pseudomonadota bacterium
CCCAAGAAGTAATAAGAATGGTGGATGAGGCAATCCATTCATTCGGCCGGATTGACATTCTGATCAACAACGCAGGGGTCAACCCATTCATTCTGGAGACAGAGAAGATCAAAGAAGAGGGCTGGGATCAGGTAATGGATGTCAATTTAAAGGGGGTCTTTCTCTGCTGCCAAGCCGTTGGGAAGAAGATGATCGAACAGGGTGGAGGAAAGATCATCAACATCTCTTCGGTGATTGGTTTCCTTGGCGAGCAGGGATTGCTTCCTTACTCAGTGAGCAAAGCCGGGGTCATGATGTTAACCCGAGTTCTCGCCTATGAGTGGAGCAAGTATCATGTGATGGTCAATGCGATTGCCCCCGGACTCATTGCAGGGGGGATGAATACACCGATTCTCAATAAGGAGGTTCTTATCTCCGGATTAACTCAACAGGTTCCTCTCAAGCGGTTTGGACGGCCGGAGGAGATTGTTCAGGTTGCATTGTTTTTAGCCTCGGAAGATTCCAGTTATATCAACGGAACAACGATCGTTGCGGATGGAGGGTTGACCGGTTATCGGCCTGTGGGTTTTATTGATCTCATTGCTGAAATGATGAAGAAGTGAGCCTAAGACTATTTGATGTTTGGAAGCCATAAAGCTAACTGTGGAAAGAGGATTAAAAGCCCGACTGCGATGAGCTGGATGATCATAAAAGGTACGACCCCACGAAAGATGTGACTCATGGTTACGCCAGGGGGCGCCACACCCCGGAGGAAGAAAAGGCTTGCTCCCACGGGCGGACTAAGAAAAGCCGTCTGCAGATTCATGGCAATGAGCACCGCATACCAGGTCATATCCACACCGGCGTGCTGAGCCGCAGGAACGAGCAGAGGAACGGCAATCAGACTGATCTCAAGAAATTCGAAGAAGATTCCCAATAGAAAAATCAGAATCATACTGACCACAATAAACCCGGCCTTCTCGCCCGGAAGATTGAGAAGCCATCCTTTCACCATCTCCTGTCCTCCCAGCCCGATGAAGACCATTCCGAAGACACTTGCTCCGATGACAACCAGAAAGACCATGCTCGTCAGCAGCATGGTTCCCCTCAGAGATTCAGTTAACATTTTAAGGTTGAACCGACGATGAATGGCACAGAGAATGATTGCTCCCAGGACGCCGATGGAGGCTGATTCTGTGGGTGTGGCAATTCCAAAGAAGATGGAGCCGAGAACTGCAATGATCAGGGCAGAAGGGGGAAATACCGATTTAACTACTTTGATAAATAATTGTTGACCTGTTAGCTCCTTGGGTTTGGGGGGCCGTGCGAGTTCGGGTTTTAAGTAAGCAATGATGGCAATATAGATAATATAAAGGAAGACTAAAACAATCCCTGGGAGAAAGGATGCTGCAAAGAGATCACTTACAGATATCCCCATCACATCGCCGAGAACGATCAGAACAATGCTTGGGGGAATAATCTGTCCCAATGTTCCGGCTGCACAGATCGTTCCTGTTGCGAATTCCGGCGAATAGTTGTGGCGAAGCATGGTCGGAAGGGCAAGAAGGCCCATGGTCACAATGATCCCTCCCACAATTCCTGTTGAAGCCGCCAACAGGGCACCCACGATGATAACCGAGATAGCCAATCCCCCGCGTATCGGGCCAAACATCAGGGTCATATTTTCAAGAAGCTCATCTGCAATCCCAGAACGTTCTAGGATAAGTCCCATGAGGACAAACAGAGGGACAGCGATGAGGGTCATGTTGGTCATCAGTCCCCAGAGTCTTAATGGAAGCAGGGAGAAGAGGTCGAGACCGAACCCCATCAGGCCAAAGAAAATAGCGGTTGATCCGATGGCCAGGGCAACATGGGCTCCGAAAAGAAGAAGAACGGTGAGTACGACCAGCATCGCAATGCTCAAATATTCCATCAAACCGTTCCTTTCTTCAGGATATGTCTCTTAGATTCAACAGAGGAATTTTCTTTTAAGAACAGGGTCTGAAGGTTTTTGAAAAAATCGGAAACGCCCTGGAGCAGAAGGAGGCCGAAACTCAGGGGAATGATGGCTTTAAGAAGCCAGCGGGCTGGCAATCCACCTGGATCTCCAGAGCGTTCGCCAATCTGGTAGGCGGCAATAAAGAATTTCCAGGAAAAACCGATCATGAGCAGACAGAAAGGAATGAGGAGGATGAGAAGGCTAAAGAGATTGACCATCGCCTGTTTCCGAATAGACATTCGGCCGTAAAAGATATCTACTCGGACATGACCGTCATGCTTTAGAGTATAGGCCAGGCCAAGAAGGAAGAGCAGGGAATAGAGATGCCAGGTCGTCTCCTGAAGGGCTACCGATGTATGGCGGAAGAGATAGCGCTGGATGGTTTCGTACGCCGTGACGATAAAGAGGAGCAGGCCGAGCCACATGACGACCCGGCCTGACCACTCCCCAATAAAGTCAATGATACGAATGAAGAATTTCATGCCTTTCTTTAAAAAGTTGGTTTATCGCAATTCTTCTGCCTTGAAGTAGGCTCTCGCTGAAATATCCACCCATGCCTCCATGTCCCTTCGGTACTTGAGGTAAGCATCATACACTTTTTTAAAGGCACCGGTCTTATCTGCTGCCGATTCCTCCGCAAGCACGTCGCCCGTGAGCTTCCGGAATGCCTTAAGCACGTCTGTTGGAAATTTGACAAACTTCACATCAGGAAATTGTTTTTTGATCTCACTCATGGCTTTGGCATTTTCCCACTCAAATTGAGCATAGGACAGATTATTGACTTCATTGGCAGCGGCACGGACAACTGCCTGTAAGTCTTTTGGCAATTCATCCCATTTCTTTTTATTGATCATTAGTTCACACTGGGAGCCGGGTTCGTGCCATCCCGGGTAATAGTAGAATTTCGCCACTTTTGGAAAGCCGAGCCTCAAATCGTGAGCTGGGCCGACCCATTCTGCGGCATCCACGACTCCTTTCTCAAGGGCAGGAACTCTTTCACCTCCTGGCAGGAGCACGACTGAAACACCGGCTTTTGCCATGACTTTGCCTCCAAGTCCGGGGATACACATCTTGAGGCCTTTGAGGTCTTCAACGGTTTTGATCTCTTTTCTAAACCAGCCTCCCATCTGGACGCCGGTATTGAGCATCGGGATGGCAACGAGGTTAAAAGGGGCGTAAATTTCATTCCAGAGTTCGAGTCCACCGCCTCCATTGAGCCAGGCCGTCATCTCGTCAAACGTGAATCCATAGGGCACCGCGGTGAAAAACTGGGCTGCGGGCACTTTCCCCGGCCAGTAGTAGGAGGCACTGCTTCCCATTTCCACGGTTCCTGCTGAGATGGCATCAAAACCACCTAAAGCCGGAATCAGTGTCCCGGCAGCAAAGACATCAATCTTCATCCTTCCCCCGCTCATCTCCTCAACCCTTTTTGCAAAGAGTTCAGCCCCATCCTGAAGAATAGGAAACTTGGGAGGCCAGGAGGTGACCATTCTCCATTTCACCAGAGCGTGGGATACTTTCACATTCGTTAGAGTGGCAACAGTCCCAAGCCCACCTAAACCTGCAACCTTTAGAAAATCTCTCCGTTTAAACATAAAGATTCCTCCTTTCTTAATATGATGAGTTCACCATTCCCCATTGAATAGTATCCCATTAAAACTTTTCTCTCTGTGCTTGTCAAGTTTTTTGTATTGACATGTGTTCGATTCAGACATAAGAAGGGGAGAGGTGGGTGGGGAAGCTTGTTTCCCGACCCGAAGCTGGGTAAACAGGGCTT
>CAKZKY010000363.1 GCA_937124575.1 uncultured Pseudomonadota bacterium
ATAATTCCTCCGGTAAAAAGCCTTCCAATGGAAACCTGGCCAATGGTTCCGTATAAGATCAGCCCGATACTGGGCGGGATGACCGGAGTGATACAGGCCGTGATGGCTGTCACAGACCCTGTATACCCCTTCGAGAACCCTTTCCGAATCATCTCCGTTCCAAGAAGACGTGCTTCCATGGCAGCATCGGCAATCCCCGAGCCCGAAACACCGCCCATCAAGGTGCTAAGCACGACATTGACCTGAGCGAGTCCTCCGCGCATATGGCCGGCAAGAACCCCTGCCAGTTTAATCAACCGGTTCGTCATACCGGTCTCATTCATCAGATTCGCAGCAAAGATAAAAAGCGGAATGGCAAGCAGTGGAAAATTCTGGGTTTGGGAGATCGGAAGCTGGATAATCATCGTGAAGGGCAATTGGGGGTTTTGCAAAAAGAAGAGAGTTCCTGCAATGCCGATGGCAAAGGCCACCGGCATTCCCATTAAAAGAAAAAGAATAAAGATGATAAAGACCAACAGCATCTTCCGATTCCCCTCATTACAGAAAAAGAAGCGTATCGTTAGAAAAAAAGAGTTTCTCTGTCATCCTTTCCCTTCCCGTTTCAGCAGGATCGCCCTGATTTTATTAATAGTCGTTATGACCATCAGCGTCCCTGCAATAGGGACACTGATGGTTACCCAGCTATAGCTGAATCCCGGAATTCCCTGAAACTGTCTGAATCGGGTGGTGTAGGAAATCTTGATGCCGTATCCGATGAGCGCCAACAGGAAGATGAGGATGATGAAGAGATTGATGAGTTCGACTGAAATTCTATATTTTGGGGGTAGCTTTCTGATTAAGAATTCAACGTTCATCAATTTGTTGTTTCTCAATGCCACATCACCGCCAAGAAAGGTGCACCAGGCAAAAAGGCAGACCGCCATGTCCACGGACCAGTTGATCGGGTAACCCACATATCGCGTCACTGCGGCAACAAAGACGAGTACAACGATGAAGATCAAGAAAACCTTAATTAGAAAAGTTTCACCCTTACAGATATATTCATATAACTTTTTCATCATCGAACCCTTGCTCTGTGAATGGGGACTTCTCCTTCACCGACTATTCCAGACGATTATATCGCCGGTCCGTTCGTGGTGAGATTGTCGAACCACGAACGGAGTACGGCATTAGGATCCGTTTTGCTTTGACGTTTCTACTTTGTAAATCCGAGCTCTTTGTGAACTTTATTCTTTACATCAGCGATTTTCAAAACCTCATAGGCCTTTTGACCGGCCTTCCTAAAAGCGGCGATGTCAACTTTATCAACGACCACCATCCCTCTCTTGATGAGGTCCTCCTTTACTTTCTGTTCACTATCAATGATCAGTCTGGAGGTTTCCATTCCGGCCTTGTCACATTCCTCGACGAGGATTTTTTGATAGTCCGGAGGGAGAGCGTTAAACCACTTTGCACTGATGACCTCAAAATTGACCAGCATGATATGGCCGGTCTCGGTGACATACTTTAGCACTTCGTAGAAGCGCCCGCCGGGGATGTTGTTATAAACGAGCTCAACTCCGTCAATCACTTTTTGTTGAAGGGCTGGGTACATCTCTCCAAAGGCAAGAGCCACCGGGGTTGCACCGAGAGCACGCACAGACTCCTGCCAGATGGGTGCAGGAGGAGTTCGGATGCGCTGACCTTTTAGATCCTCTGGAGATCTGACCGGTTTGTTCGTAAAGAAATGTCTGTAACCCTGGACCCAGCTGAAGGAGAGAACCTTAAAACCGAATTTGTTAGCCAGTTCGTCAAGCCAGCCCTGAACCGTTGGCATCTTCTTCAGCCTTTCGACTCCTCCAAGGGTCTCCACAAAATACGGGCCATTCATAATGGCAATGCCGGGAATATACATGCCCATACGGGCTGAATCCGTGTTCTGGCCCACATTGGCCCCTGCCCTGATCTGCTCTAAAATATCCTCTTCAACGCCAAGCTGGGCACTGGGGAAAACTTCAATCTTGAGACCGCCCTTTGTTCTCTCCTCAACGGCTTTTGCCCATTTTAGAAAACCAGCATGATAGGGTTCCCTCGGGCTCAACACATGGTTAAATTTCAAGGTGTATTTGGCCTGTGCAAAGAGTGGTGTTCCATAGAAGGTTATGGCCAAAAGGAAAACCATAAACAGAGCTATCATCACTGAAAAATCTTTAAAACGTTTCATTTTTCTTCCTCCTTTTATTAAAAGTGCCTAATATTTTTTTCTGAAAAAAGAACCGCCCATTATCTTCCTTCCCTAAAACCCAATCGTCGGGAGATATTCAAAGCTGTATTCATCACCTCCTTTACTAATGTTTCCTGAGCCATCTTTTTAGTAACCCGGAAAGCTGGTCCAGAGATACTAATGGCGGCCACCGCATTTCCCGCCTCATCATAGATAGGTGCGCCCACGCATCGCACCCCTTTTTCATTCTCTTCATCGTCGATAGCGTACCCTTGATCTCGGACGATTTTTAGGTGTTCTTTAAGCTGGGCAGGGTCTGTGATCGTATTTTCTGTTCTTCTTAAAAGTCCTTTCCTTCTGAGGAATTGACCCAATGCCTCGTCAGAAAAGTGCGAAAGCAGAACTTTTCCTACAGCACTGCTATGGGCAGGATTTCGCAGGCCGATTCGTGAGGCCATTCGCAGCCCGCTCGGATTATTATCTCCTTCTACTTTATCGATGTAGACAACCTCATCTTGATCGAGAATGACCATATGAATGGTCTCTTTTGTTCGCTCTGCGAGATCTTTTAAAAAAGGAGCAGCTTCCCTGCGAAGATCGAGCTGGCTTAAAAGAATGTTTCCCAGCTCCACCAGCTTAAATCCCAGTAGATAGTTTCTGGTCTTTGTGTCCTGCCGCACATATCCAAGGTAAGAAAGAGAGGATAAGAGACGATGAGTGGTCCCCTTTGGCAAGTTCACTTTTAAGGAGAGATCTCGGACTCCAATCCCTTGGGGATTCTGTCCCAGAATGTCGAGAATCATGGAGACGCGCTCGATGCTCTGGACAAGATTGTTAGGTTTGGAACCTTCTGGGCTTGGCATAGAAGTTTCGCTATATGGAACAATGTTCCGCATTATAGTAACAACAACCAAGCACCTTGTCAAGTCTTTTTGTGGGATGTTGTAAGCCTTTGGGTTGAGCGGTTTTGCAAACGAGAAATTAAAATCTTTGGCCTTTCCAGAATGGTTTATTTTGACGATCTGTGTTAGTGATCAGGGGAATAAGGTTTTAGGGCTTGAGTCCAGGAGGAGAAGAAATGACACAGTATCTCATCAGAGAAGAACTGAACACGATTAGCAGGTGGTCTACCTGTTCCATTGCGAATGCCATAGAATTATTCAATATACGGCCTCGAAATGAGGGATTCATGTTACCGGAGATCAAATGTGTCTTCCCGGAGTTTGGGAACATGATCGGCTATGCGGTTACTGCGGTGATCAGCGCGGATTCTCCAGCGGGCCGCCGGATTGATCCCCAGGCCCGCCTGGCCACCCCGCAAAAGATAAGGTAGAATGGTGGCTATCTCTGATGAAAAAGAAGATTCTGGTTCATTGGAAA
>CAKZKY010000364.1 GCA_937124575.1 uncultured Pseudomonadota bacterium
ATAGGGAATGCCAAGAACTTTTACCAGAGCATCTTAAAAATAAAACCAGATGACAGGGAGGCCCAGGAGGCCCTGAAATCCCTGAGCAAGCATGCTCACCAGGTTGAGTCCATTTCCGCAGAGAAATCTAAAATGATGGAGTCTTTTGAACCAGCTACTTTTGAACCCACTCCTTTTGTCGAACCCACCGCTCATATAGAACCCACTGCTCGTTTAGAACCCACTGCGATGATTGAACCCGCAGCGAATACCGAACCGGTTTCTGAACCAATTACTGAACCAGTCGCTGAGCCTTTCTTCGAATCGATTGCTGAAACCACTCCTTCTGCTCCCCCTCCTGCCTTCTCACAACCTGAAGAGATTCCATTTCTCGATGAAACACCTGAAACCCCTCCCTCCTCCATCGAAGCGCAAACGATACCCGAGGCGGCCGTCGCCCCAGCTCCTGACAAGGAGGCGGAAACGCATTACCAGCTTGGAATTGCTTATAAGGAGATGGAGCTCTTTGATTATGCCATCTCAGAATTTAAAACCGCCTCTTCGAGTCCCGCCATAAAATTTGACTGTTACATCATGCTCGGAAGCTGCTTTCTTGAAAAGGGTGACAATTCGCAGGCCATCCAATATTTTAAGGAGGCTTCGCAGATTAAAGGATTGACCAGAGAAAAAATGGCCAGACTCCACTTCCATCTGGGCCTTGCTTATGAAGCCAATGGGATGCTTTCACAGGCCATTGAAACGTTTAGCCAGGCCTTGAGATTAGATCAGTCCATTTCTGAAGCTCAAGAAAGGATCAAAAGGCTTCAACACCTCCAGAAATAAAATCTTTAAAACCCCAATTGAGTGATAATTTTTGGAAAATCCCCTCTAACTCTCCTTTGCTAAAGGGGAGAACCCAATAGTGTCCCCCACTTGAAAAAGTGGGGATTGAGGGGTTTTTAAAATTTGTTTTAAACAGCCTAAAAGGGCTCAACCATCAAGGGAATATTTCAAGGTTATAATTATTTTTCACTCGATTGGGGTAAAAGTTTAATGTTGACGATTGCTCGTATCAAAGCAGTGACTCGATGCCCGAAAGCTCAATGAAAATTCGAGACCCCCGTTTCGAGAAACGTAAGATTCCTTAAGGTCCTACCTCACCACTTCCCTCCAATATAATAAACCTTTGTTCGTAGTAGATGAGAATCCTTTCTGTGAAGAGATCTGTCCGCTCGTCGTTCCGATAATAATCGAAGCTTTCCCTTTTAGGTTAATTGAAATCACCGGAGCAGAGGGGATGCCATCGCCGATCATTTTCGAACGCTCTGAAGGAGTGAGTGAAAAATCCGTTATCTCATCCACCAGCAGCGCTCCTCCGCCGGAGAGGTATTCCACAATATAAAGTTTGGCATCTCCATCTACCCGACAGGGGTCATTCGTCTGCTTGTAAGTATAAGTGGTGAAATAGACCAGACGGTTGAAAACCGTTGGTTTGGCAAGCACTTTTTCATGCTTTCCACCCGCTTTTTCCAGTTGGATAAACCATCCTTTTTGAGGATCGGTTACTCCGACAAATGTGTTTTGTCCAAGCCCTATAAGGTCTTTTAAATTTCCCTCTTTTCTCGGATAGGGCCCCTGCCCATCGTCTTTGACCGCATAAAATCTCTCTGGAGGGTTGGTGCTGTCGTTCGGGTTTTCCCTGTCTCCTGTTCCAAAATAAACCCAGGGGACTTTATACCTATCAAATGCCAATGCAGGCTGATAAAAGATGGGGTGTTTCTGGGTGGGAGTTGCGGGAGCCTGGAATAACCTCTTCCCTGTCCACTCCTCTTTATCGCCCGAGGAGACATCGAAAACCCACATCTGGCCACCCAGGTCACCGATATAAACCCTGTCAACATAGCCATCCAGATTCATATCCACCGCTGTCGGAGGGGCCGGCATGGAATATTTCATCCCTTCATATCCGGAGAGTTCTTTGATGATACTGCCTGTTTTGATGTCAATGACAAACAACCCCCTACCAACCGATGCATCCTTCACTTTTGTTTCGGTGGGATCAAACCCTCCTCCGATAAAAGCCACCCATATTTCCTTTCCTCTCAATTTTACCCTGTCAATGGTGGGCTCGGACCAGCTTTCGCCCAATTTAGCAAGGGTCGCCGTGTCGCCCGGGGCCGGAAACTCCCAGAGATAAACCGGATTTTTAGTGTCCGTGATATCGAGGGCAAAATAATGCTTGCCCCCTTTTCTTAACCCGCAGACCAGAACGGTCCGCCATTCCCCGGGGTCCTTCTTCCCATTCGAATTTAAATCCCCCCACCATACATCCGCCACTTTCGGCGACGAATCGACGTAATAGGTGTGGGAAGAAACCATCTGTTTTAAATTTTTAAGCACACTGGGAGGGATGAATGCCCATTCCTCAACCCCGGTTCCTACATCGTAGCCGCCCTGTGGAGGTTTGGATTCATCCCAGTTTCCCGCATTAAAGGCGTGGAGCATGCCATCATTTGCGCCGACAATGACGACCTTAGTTCTCTTCTTCTTCGTCTCGTAAAACCCCCCTGGCCCGTCGAATCCTTCATCTTTGAAAAATTTTGATGGCGATCCCACAATCACCGGATTGGAATGGAAGATGTCGCCAAGTTTAGAGAGTCTATCCACGTTGGTCTCTTCATCCTTAGGGTCGATGTCGAGCACATCCACTCCCCGGATATGGGCGATCAGTCTCCAACGGGTTGCATCATCTCCGACATCCAGATCAGCATTGGTAAGGTTGGCTGCCGTGAAACTCTTCATTTCCCCCCCGATATAAGTCTTGATATTTCTGCCCCCGGAAGGGTTCGTTTTTAACATATCGTTGGCACTCCAGATCAGGGAATACCAATCAGGATTTCCCCTGCCGTCCACCTTAAGGGTTCCGTCTTCTTCCAAACGATAGGCTTTCAGATCGCCTTTCCAGAACGGGGTTTCGTTAGGTTCGAAGGAGGTGATGTAGATGATGTTGTCATAGACCGTTCTCACGGCTGGAACCGAGGGAGATGTAAACGAAAATGACCTGTCCTTTATATCAATGAGTACCTTTTCTAATTCATTGGTCAATTGCTCCGCATTGTCAGCATTGAAATACAGTCCGCCACCCTTTGAAGCCGTACTGGATAGCAGAGGATGATCGATTCCAAAACCGATGGTATAAGTAATGACATTTTGAAGACCTTCCAGATTATCCCTTGCATCGTTTACATTCAGGTACCAGGCAATTCCATCTAAGTAATAGGGATAATTGCTGTTTCCAGGCTGGGGGGTTGTATCATACTGGCCGCGGATCGCAGGTAAAACCCAGTGCGGAAAGGTCCAATCTCTCGTTGGCTCTCCGTCTGTAATGAGGATAATGAAATTTTTCTGGCAATAGTATTGAATAGGGCTGGCATATTTAGCGTTCCTATAGAATGATTTATTACTCCCCCTGAAATATTCCCATGCCTCAACCATCGTCTCGGTAAGAGGAGTCCAGGTGAGAGCCTTAAGATTATCTATCCCTGTTAAGAGGGTGCCTATTGAAGAACCACATTCAGCTAACAACATACCTCCATGGTCTTTACCGGTCGTTATCGTATCGAATTGCATCAGGCCGAAGCGAACCCCGGTTGTAGTGTTAATCAGATTCTTTAAGACCTCTCTTGCCACCTGGACCCTTGTTTTATTCGATTGTTCTCCGATTTGACTTCGCTCAATGTCTGATGCATGCCAGAAGATCCAGTTGAGATAGTTCCCGTTATATCTCACTCCTGCATTATCATCTCCGGGGCCCCATAAGAGCCGAACGGTTCTCCCGTTAACGGTGGTATCAATTAATTGATACGAAACATTATGTCGATAATAGATCCTCCCGGGGGTGTAATCCCCGGTATAAGTTGTTAGAGGATTATAATTTTTGTGATAGACAACCTCATTCATGCTGCCGGAGTTGTCCATGATGATCAGGATGTTGGGATCCACGCGGACGGCGAATATCTCGGTATCGTCCGCAAATGCACCATTCACCGAAATAAAAGTCAACAGGCAAAGAATACCTATATATCTAAGCATCTCATCCTCCGCCGTTACTGTGGAATTGTTTTTTTATTTCCATTCGTTTGGGCTCTGTCGGTTATTCGTATGGTCGCCTCGTTTTTTTCAATCGTCACAATCACATAATCCCCTTTCTTAATCGTTCCGAGAGGAATGTCGGCTCCGCTGATGTCCATGACTTTAATCTTTTTGGGAAGGGCAATCGAAGTTCTCTCAACCGTGATGAATTTACTGGAGATATCGACGACCTGCCCCCGGAAAACTGCCCGATTCTCCTTCTCAGCAACGGCAGAGGTTGCCATGAACAATGGGACTAAAACCAGTATGTAAATCAGAACGATTTTCCGGATTGAAGACATCTCTATTCCTCCTCTTTCATTAGATAGAAAATGGATCTCGTCTAACGGTAAGGGTAACGATGCCCGTATCGGTTTTCGGCAACGTCTTTCGTCTGAAGTAGTTGACGTAACCCTTAGACGATATACGAAACGGGCTTCATAGCCGTGACCTTAACCCAAGACCCCGGCCAATTTTCATCCTTCGAGGGCGTCCCCCGGACATGGGCCATTAATTATCGTAGCCGGTCACTCTGGGAAAAGGGCCATATCTCACCTGAACCTCAATTTCCTTCACTGCTCTGAACGCTTCACCGGTTGAATTGACCTGGAACCTTTTGAACTGCCACCTCGAATCATAACCTTCCACTAAAAATGGACCGCGATCTTCAATCTGGCTTCGGTAGTAGGAATCTTCCCCTAACTTCGTTCGGGTTATCGGATTTGTAACAGGGATCTGGTTGATGCCCACCTGGACTCCGGCTTCGGAAGCATAGAATGCATCCATCCCTGCCCTTTCATTTCCCGATATACTGACTTCAAAGGTTGTGCTGGTAATTGCATTAATTCCGATCAGGGTTAACACCAATAATATCATCATGGCAATGATCAGAGCCATTCCCTTATCGTTTAGCCTGTGCGAAACCATGCTCTGCTGAGGCCCGGATGGATTCAATAATGCTTCGTAGCCTTGCGGAGCGTTTGCCGGGGATCGCTTTTCCATTCTTTAAATGCCTCCTTTTGAGCTATTGTATCGTATCCATGTTCCGGACATAGATATTCGAGGCGATGGTCCTCCTCCGAAATCCATCCCCACCCTTGAAATCAGAGTCGGACCGATCCGTTTTAGCGGTGACCGTCACTTTCACCAAGCAAATGTTTTCTGGAATGTCAGTCGGGTTATTCTCACCATCAAAATATTCAAATCGGAGGTTTTCGATATTTTCAGCAACCGGTTGGTTTCCTCCGCCTGTATTCTCATTTCTAAGAAGATTCATCTTACCGACGCTCATCCCTATGCTATAAGTGATGGCTTGGATCTTAAAGATAGGAGTTCCGGCGGGATGATTCAATCGAAGTGGTTTTTCAAGGATCAGATTACGGACATTGCGACTGACCACTTGATTGCTCTCCAACCCTCCAATCGATATAAATCGATGAGCATTCCCATCAAACCGGTCTGTGGCATAATTCAGAGTAATTTGATTCCCGGAGGCGGATGCCACCAAGATGGGCTCTCCGTTATCTCGCCTGACCTGCAAAAACCCTCCGACGATTGTGATGGTGTTCTGTGCCCCCGTGATGGGTTGAGTAAACCCATTGACCCCATTTGGAAGATTCAAAACATCTTCCAAACCTCCAAAACCCGCCATTCTGATTTCACTCATCATTCGACTGATGGCAATCCTCACATTTTGCTGCATGTCAACGACCTGTTCCTGGACGATGTAGGTTTTCTGCTGGCCGACGAAGGTCCGGTATAATCCGGCGATTAGAAGCGCACTGATGACCAGAGCGATCAGAAGCTCAATTAGGGCGATCCCCTTTCTATTTTTCAGCGTATTTATCAGATTCATGGTCATCCTCACTGCGATCTTACCGTCGAAAAAGAAATCCTGTGATCCACGCCATCATTCCAAGTCACGGTATAATTAATTATTCTGAGATCATCGTTTGCGGTGATGTTATAGGTCCGGTTATAAGTAACGCCCGCAAGGGTTATGGCTCCGTCATTATAATTTCCAGCAACGAGTTGATCATAGGGTAAATTTTTTAAAAATTCCAATTGGTCCTGAGCCACGTAAGTCCCCTGCATTAAATTATTGCTGAAAAAATTTCCTCGAACCGAGGTCATCTGCAGTGCGGCAATGGCAAGGATTCCGACGGCTAAAATGACCAATCCAATGAGAATTTCAAGAAGCGAAAACCCTTTGCTGTTCATGTGAATATTTCTCCTGCCCGTGGTGTAGGGGAAATCCATAAACATCCCCTATTTATAGCGGTGGATTGACTGCTATTCTACCTGTCGATGTGGTGAGCGAGATCTTTCTCACGCTCCCTTTTGTATTTCTTAAGGTCAGACTTCCGGTTGACGCCGTAGAATTGGGATTGAATAAGAACCAGTTATTATCAGGAAAAGAAGTGAACTGAATACCTGCGGGGAGTTCTTGGAGCGTTCCGTCAGCTACCCAACCGGCTGTTGTCTGATACTCTAAGATAAAGGTTTTGGCATTTGGAAATCTAACTCGATAATCGGTATTCACAAAAACCGCCTTCATCTGGGCTGTTCTTAAGGTGGAAACTACATCTCGGGTGGCTCCTCTCAGTCGGTAGTTCGGTATCCATGCTCCTATATTGGGGGCGAGCAATGTCGCTCCAATAGCAATGATCACCATAACGATGATCAATTCAAGTAAGGTAACGCCCCTTTTATTCATAATAAAATTAATTTAGCAAATTACGTGCCATCTTTTCTGTTTAAATACTTATGTAAAATTAAATGGTTATGTTTTATTATTTTGATAAAGCCTACAAAAGTTCCAAAATTTTTGCATCAAATATGAACTTTTTTCATAGCCAATTGTTTTCAATTAAACCCCCGTATATCCCGCCTTGAAGTACAGGGTTTTCATTCTCTTCGCATTCTCGAAACTACTATTAAAACTTTTGTTTTTTTGAATTATTGGGTAAAGATCAGGTATTGATCATCCGGGTGGCCGGAAATCTACAGTCAAAAGATATCTCTGGATTGCTTTCGCTCCTTCGTTATCAGATACTTCAATCTCAATTTGATGTGCTCCTTTATCTTCTTTTCGTATTTCCCATTGGATAAGGCCTGTATTTTTATCTATCTTCATCCCTTTTGGGGCGGATTTCAGCAAAAAGGTCAAAGGATCATTGTCAGGGTCATTCGCTCTCACCTGATAAAGATAGGTTGTTTTTTCGACGGAAGTTGGGGGTGAAGAAAGAATCATGGGAGGACTATTGGATATGATCACCTTTTCGGATTTTTTGGAGGTTCCCGAAGCTTCCCGATCATCAGGAGTTACAGTAACGATGACGGAATCCCCCTTTTTGAAACGAATTCTGGGGAGCTGTTCCTTAACTTCCTCGTTTAATACCTCTCCGTTGACTTCCCATTGGTAAGTGAAATAGATGAAATCTCCATCAGGGTCGTTTGCTTTAATGACCACTTTCAAATCTTCACTCGATGAGGCAATCTTGGGCTCAATCCTCACCTCTTGAATGATAGGTGGAGCATTAAGGATGGTCACCGAAGCAGAAAGAAATGGTCTTCCTTCTTCTTTTCCATCAGAGGGAACGACCCTTACGCGAAGGATGTCCCCTTTTTTAAATGTCCCTCTTTTTAACGTAGGTCGGTTTTCTCCTACCAACTCCGAATCGTTTTTAATCCACTGGTAGCGATAGGTAATAGGGTCCTGTTCAGTATCTTTGCTCTCAATAGCCACACCGAGGTCACTTTCCCCGCTCGGATTTTCTGGCAAGACTTTTGCCGAGACAATCACAGGGGGAGAATTCGATTTTACTTGCGATTCCTCTCTTCCGGGTCCTCCGCATGAAAGGATCCCAAGGAATAGGAGAGAAACCAACAGGAGCATAATGATATTCTTCAACATGGGATTCCTCCTACAGATACTTTATACGCATAATCAGGAGAAATGTCAAAAGTAAACTGATGGAAATAAACGTTTATTGGTCACGAGACACGTATCGAATTGAGAAACCTGAAACTTCGATCAAAACTCGAGCTTTACATTTCGATGGACAAGCATCAATACTATTTCGACAACGATAACCGTTACCTTCTAACCATCAACCCTCTAAGATCCCATAATCCTTGATCTTATAAAGAAGAGCACGGTGACTGATCTCGAGCAGTCGGGCTGCCTGCGTGTGATTCCCTTTGGTCTTTTTTAAGGCTTTCCTGATCAATGCTATCTCCAATACCTTGGAGGCTTTTTTAATCGAATATTCTTCTTCAGCCATTGGGACCATCGGAACTTCGTTTTGAAAGTTTTGTATCTCAAATGGCAAGTGGTCTAACTCGATTTTCGTTCCGTCGGTTAATACCACAGCCCTCTCGATTGTATTTTCAAGCTCTCTCACATTTCCGGACCATCTATAATTCATCAACACCTCCAGGGCTTTCGAATCAACCTCTTTCACATTCTTATTCAGGGTTTGATTGTGCTTATTGATAAAATACTGAATCAGAAGGGGAATATCCTCCCTTCTCTCACGAAGTGGTGGAATGGATAAGTGGAGGACATTTAACCGATAGAACAGATCCTCCCTGAACCTCCCTTCGCTCACCTCTTTGGCCAGGTCTTTTACGGTTGCAGCTATAATTCGTACATCCACCTGAATGGATTTTGATTCACCCACTCTTCGGATCTCCCCCTCCTGAAGCACCCGGAGAAGTTTAACCTGAAGCTGGGAGGGTAATTCCCCTATTTCGTCTAAGAAGATAGTTCCTTCATCTGCTTCTTCAAAAAGCCCTTTCTTGGTCCGGATGGCATCGGTAAAAGCCCCTTTCACGTGGCCAAACAGTTCACTTTCGAGAAGATTTTCTGGAATGGCGCCGCAATTGACTGGAACGAAAAGGTTTTTAGCACGGTCACTATGATAATGGATGGCTTTTGCAATTAATTCCTTTCCGGTTCCACTCTCTCCGGTGATGAGGATAGTGGATTTATATGGAGCAACCTTTCGGATGATTTCAAAGATCTTGTTCATCTTATCATTCTTGCTCACGATGTTTTCGAAACTGTACTCCTTTTTTACCTCCTTTTTAAGAAGTTCATTTTCTTTTCTGAGACGTTCTCTTTCTTCAGCCTTTTTCAAGGTGAGAACAATCTCATCTGGCTTGAAGGGCTTCGAAATGTAGTCGTAGGCCCCTAATTTCATGGCTTCAATGGCAGTATCAATGGTTCCATAGGCCGACATCATGATAATGGGAACATCCACCCCGACTTTTTTGGATTCCTGCAAGAATTCAAGCCCATCCATCTGGGGCATGCGGATATCGCAGAGGACGTGGTCAAACTCAGCACTGGCGACTTTACTCAACCCTTCCTCACCGTTGGCTGCACTTTCAACCTCATAGCCCTCCTTTTTGAGGATCACCGTCAACATGCTACGAAAACTCTCCTCGTCATCTACGATCAA
>CAKZKY010000365.1 GCA_937124575.1 uncultured Pseudomonadota bacterium
CGGAAGAACCTCTTTTCAAAGGAGATCGGAGCTAAAGGCAAAAGATGAGAGGAAAAGAGAGAGGGAACACCAAACAGGCGATAACGATTGAAGAGATTCTCCGGTTCATGGAAGATGAGGACCGGCCATTGCTTCTGAGAGAGATTCTTCAACATTTCGGCCTAAAGAAGGAGAGACGGAGATCGGTCCGGGAACGGTTGAGGGATCTGGCAGATGAAGGGAAAGTCGTTAAGATACGCGGAAATCGCTATGGTCTCCTTGCTAAGATGAATCTGGTTGCAGGAAGAGTCAGGTGCCATCCAGACGGATATGGGTTCGTCATTCCGGAGAAGGAAGGGGAAGAAGACCTATTTATCGGTCCCAGAAACCTGAAGGAAGCAATGCATGGAGATCGGGTGGTTGCCCGAATTGAATCGGTTCGAAAGAAAGGGAAAGAAGGCCGAATCATTCGAGTTCTGGAAAGAAAGACACGAAAGGTCGTCGGGAAGTTTATGAGAGGGAAGAACTATTCCTATATCATTCCAGAAGACGAACGAATCTTCCAGGAAATCCTCATTCCAGAGGGAGAGACCAAAAGGGCAAGGCCCAACCAGATCGTTGTCGCAGAGATCACCCAGTATCCAACAGAGAGGGCGAGGCCAGAGGGTCGCGTGATCCATATCTTAGGATATTCCGGCGATCCAGAGATAGAGCCACAGATCATCATTCACAAATATGACCTTCCTCACCGATTTTCTTCAGCCGCCATGAAAGAGGCGCAGCGTCTTCCTTCTGTTCTCTCTCCCCGCGAATACAGGGATCGGATTGATCTGAGAGGGATTCCCACTTTCACCATTGATGGGGAGAAGGCAAGGGATTTTGATGATGCCGTCTCGATCCAGGTAGAATCCGATGGAAGAATAAGGCTCTATGTTTCCATCTCTGATGTGAGCCACTATGTCAAGGAAGGAACCGCCCTTGATGATGAAGCCTATTTCAGGGGAACCAGCGTCTATTTCCCGGACAGGGCCATTCCGATGTTTCCTCCGGAACTTTCAAACCAACTCTGCTGTCTCCATCCACAAGTGGACCGACTCACGATAACGGTTGAGTTAGAATTTGATGCCAATGGCGAGCCGAGAGGATATCGTTTCTATCCAAGCGTCATCCGAAGTTACAAAAGGTTGACTTACACGATTGTCAAACAAATTCTTCTGGATGGGGAAGAGACGCTGCGAGAAAGGTTCGGGCCTCTTGTCCCATCCCTGGAACAGATGGCTTTTCTTGCCCAAAAGATGCGTCAGAAGAGGATGGAACGGGGAACTCTCGATTTCGATCTGCCAGAACCTGAGGTCATCCTCGATCTTCAGGGAGAAACAGAGCAGATCATCCGTTCCGAGAGAAATTTGGCCCACCAGATCATTGAGGAGTTCATGATTGCAGCCAACGAGGCCGTTGCCCGTTTCATGGAAGAGAGAAGGCGTCCTTCAATCTATCGAATCCATGAACCTCCATCTCCAGAGGCCATTGAAATATTCAGGAGGTTTGTGTCTCCCCTTGGATACAGAGTGAGGAAAGATTTCGATGGGTCTCCTAAAGAACTCCAAAGGGTTCTGATCGAAGCGCAGGGAAAACCTGAAGAGCGTGTGATCAACCATATCCTTCTGAGATCGATGAAGTGGGCCAAATATTCGTCGAAAAATCAGGGGCATTTTGGTCTGGCTTCGAAGGCTTATACCCATTTTACTTCTCCCATCCGAAGGTATCCGGACCTGATTGTCCACAGGCTCTTGAAGAAAGCCCTTTTAGAGCAAGAGGCAGGTGTATCCGAAGAGGAACTGGCCCGAAAGGCAGACCATCTTTCCCAAAGGGAGAGGGTGGCGATGGAGGCGGAAAGAGAGATTTTAGATCGGTATCGCGTTCGATTTATGAAGGACAAGATCGGTGAGGAATATGACGGGGTGGTGGGAAATGTGATGCCCTTTGGATTCTTTGTTGAGCTAAAGGAGATCTTTGTGGAGGGATTGGTGAGGATGACAAGCCTTCACGACGATTATTATCATTACCATGAAGACAAGTACTGTCTCATTGGAGAGAGGACGCATAGACGGATCAGAATCGGCGATCCGGTCAGAGTAAGGGTGGAGCGGGTTGATCTGGAACGGAGACATATTGATTTTGGACTGGTTAGAAAGAGAGATCGGGAGATGGGGTAATAGGGAGACAGAAAAATTACTATCCCCCTATCTCCCACTCAAGTTATTTCATCAATGGGGGTGCGCGAAGTTGGGTGGCTGATTAAAAGCCCCCGTTTCTTCATCGTATTTAACCTCTCCCTGGATTCCGATTTTCACCTTCTTAATAGGAATGGGCTTCCCTGAAGCCTTGATGGCATCTTCGGTCACTTTGACCAGACCAAAGCAACAGGGAACTTCCATAAACAGGATGGTCCCACTTTTAATAGTATTTGCCTTGAAGATGGCGATTAATTTCTCCCTGTAAAACTGGATGTCATCCAGTTTTGGGCATCCCACGACCAAAGCCTTTCCTTTAAGGAAGTCTTTATGGAAGTCAGGATAAGCAAATGGAACGCAGTCGGCTGCGACCAGCAAATCCGCATCCTGGAAATAAGGGGCCTCGACCGGTACTAATTTGAGTTGGACAGGCCAATGAGTGAGTTGAGAAACCGATGATTCCTTTGGACTGGAGTCCACGCCGGATTGTGGAGCCTTAAACTGCAAGACTTTCGATGAGGGGCAGCCTCCAAATTGATGTTCCTGTTGATGCTGATGAGGTTGTGTTGCCTCTCTCTGTTGGTGGAGATGGGCCTCTACCGCTTTTTCATCAAATTCCTCAGCCTCCCTTTCAATAATGGTGATGGCATCTTCGGGGCAATGCCCGAGACAAGCACCGAGTCCATCACAAAACTTATCGGTGATCAATCTTGCCTTGCCATCAACGATTTGAAGTGCCCCTTCTGCACAGTTTGGAATGCAGAGGCCACACCCCGTGCATTTTTCTTCATCGATCCTTACAATCTTTCTCTTTGCCATGGTTTAACCTCCTGCGGGCTATTTTAACTAAAAAATAATTCACCCCAAAATCTTTTTCCTTGATTTAAGTCAAAAAGAAAATTAAATTCTAACATCTTAATTTTTAAAGTTATTTTGTTAACTATTTTATAAAACTTCCAGAAAACCCCAGGCTTTCAAGCTTGGGGATGAATGGTGTTCGGAGCGAAACGGAGTAATCCGGCAAGCACAAAAGAAACCCTGGCCTTTAGGCCAGGAAGTTTCATTTGACTTTAAGCAAATTTGGAGATAAATTGATATCCAATAAAACGAGAGGGGAAAACGTTTTGGAAAAAAAGAGGAAGCAGGTTAAGGTAAAAGGAATAAGCAAAAAAGATATATCGGATGCTCTAAGAGAATTTTATAGAGACAAACTTGAACCGAAGTTTGAAAAGATTGACAAGCGGTTTGATCAGGTTGATGAGCGATTTGAAGGGGTCGATAAGCGATTTGAAGGGATAGAGAACCAACTTGAGCAGGTAGATAGAAGATTTGAACAGATCGATAGAAGGTTTGATCTCAATGATGTTCGGTTTGAAAACATCGAGAAGAAATTAGAAGAGCATGATGGAAAATTCAGAGATATCCTTAACCATTTTGACCAGATCTACCAAAGATTTGAAAGGCTTGAGACCGAATACTATTCTATTGCAGCCGCTTTGGATAGAATAGAGAAAAAATTGGATGAAGAGAGTGAAAAAAGGAAAATTTTAGAAAGAGAGGTCTTCGATTTAAAGGAGCGAGTTCAAATCCTTCAAGTCAGGATTGAAGAGATTGAAAATCGCCTCAATTTTTCAAAATAAAAGATTTGACTGTCCTAAAATGTCTTGACTGGAGGGTCGCACTACACCGGTTTGTCGAAATATTTGATCAATGATCTCTTCCTTCTTTGCCTCTATATGCAAGATGACTTCATCAATGCGTTTGATACGTCCCCGTCTCCCAGCCTTCGGGTCTCTATAGTTGTGGTAATTAGGCCCAGAGGACTGATACATTCCAATACCTGCCGTTACTTTTTTGGAATGGTCTTTAAAAACAGTCTTTGCCTGTGTTTTATCCATGCAGATCAATAGCCAAACCTTGCAATTATTATCCTACTCTGTCAGTCCTGCAAGGGCTCCGGGATAATGGAATGTCTGTTTAGGAGTTAGGTTTGGAAAGAGGCGTTCCAAATGTTTAAAGACGCCATTTTCAATTAAAATAGGTTCTCGGTCCAGAACAAATTCCGGAGGAACGAAGTAAAAACCTGACCACAATAGAGCGATAGGAAAAAGAATGTTTCCGAAGAAATAAAAGAAAGCCGTTACTGTTTTCATAGCATATCATGATTCATACTGGATTTCGAAAACTGTATGACATTA
>CAKZKY010000366.1 GCA_937124575.1 uncultured Pseudomonadota bacterium
GTTTTACCAATTAACAGAAAAATCTCCGCTTCAGGAACGGGCTTTCCAGCTCCTTGGGCTGTAGTCATGTAACTGAAAGCCCGTTTTCCTAAAACAGTATGGAGATCAGTAAGTTACTTTCTTGATAGCGGAGGAACTTCGGTTTAGAAAGAAGTTGGTTTTGCGATGAACTGGTCAAGGAGTAGGACTTGATTCTTTTGGAAGCAGGACAGTGAAGGTTGTTCCTCCCCCTTCTTCACTTTCTACAGAGATGGATCCCAAGTGGGCATCGACAATGCTTCTGACAATGGATAGTCCCAGTCCAGTACCGACAATCTGGCGGGTCTCCACGGTCCTGACTCGATAAAATTTATCGAAGATTCTCGGAAGGTCTTCCTTTTTGATTCCAATACCTGTGTCCGAAACTGTGGCTTTGACAAACCCTCCCTCTTCACTAAGAGTGACACAGACCTTTCCTCCCTCCGGAGTATATTTGATTGCATTGGAGATGAGATTGGTGAAGATTCCTTCCATGCTTGTCCGGTCTGCCTGGATGAGGGGATTTTGAGAAGGGATGGGAAATTCGAGATCGATCTTCTTATTTTCAGCCTCTGTCCGCATCAGATCTACCACCTTCTGAATGATCTCTTGAAGGGTGAGAGGCTCTTTATACTGAACCATTCTCCCTGCCTCAATCTTGGAAAGGTCGAGAAGATCCTTAATCAGAGTGAGCAGACCTTTGGTTCGTTCCTTGGCCCGAGAGAGGAGCTTCTCCTGCTTTTCGGAAATGTCACCTGCCATGCCATTCAGGATGACCGTCAATTGCTGTTCGACAGCCGCGATAGGGGCCCGGAGTTCATGGGCAACCATGGCAATAAATTCCGATTTCATTTTATCAAGTTCTTTGAGATGGCTGATGTCTTGAAGGACTGTCACCGAGCCCATGGTTTCGCCAAGGTCATTTCGAACGGGTGCCGTATGGGCACGCAAGAAGGTTTCTCCAGATTCACCGATGCTCAATTCCTGAGAGACGGAGGAATAATTCAGATCGGTAGATTTCAGACTCTCCTCGATGGTCTTTGACAGATCCGAATCGAGGTTGCATTGGGAGAGGAAGTTTCCAATTAGAGACGTTTCAGAAATCTTGAGCATCCGACTGGCAGCAGGATTGGAGAGAACGATGTAGCCGTCCCGATCACAGACCAAGACGCCATCGCCCATGCAGTTGATGATCGTTTTGATCTTCGACTTCTCTGTGGCAATATCACGGAGGGATCTTTCCCGCTCCTGTCGGAGAAACTCCGCTTCTTTCTGAAGACTTCTCTTCTCCAGTGCCCTTCTGACGATAATTCGAAGTTGGTCGGGCGTGAAAGGCTTGGGAATAAAGTCGTAGGCCCCTTTCTTCATCGCCTCGACAGCGGATTCCACTGTGGCATAACCCGTAATGACGATGACCAAGAGATTGGGATCGATCGAACGAATCTGATCCAACACTTCCATGCCGCTCATCCCGGGCATCATCAGATCGAGCAGGGTGACGTCGATTTGGTCTGGACGACTTCTGATGATATCTAAACCCTGTTGTCCGTTTTCGGCAGTGATGACGCCCCATCCATCCTTGGAAAGGATGCGGGACGATCCATCTCTCATGATCTGTTCATCATCAATGACAAGAATATTTACGGAATCTGACATGAATTTTCCTTTAAGGAGCAGCTTGTTTGAGGAGCGTTTCACGCAGGAGAAGAGGAAACTGATTTTTCCTTCCTTCTCTATCCTCAAGACCCGAAGGGTCGCTCCCCCAGTCCTGTCATAGAGGACGGTCTCCTCCCCTATTTGGCCAGCAGGGCTTCGATCCTCTTAACTAACACCTCTGGTTCCACAGGTTTATCAATATAATCATCTGCCTCCGTCTCCATCCCCATCTGCTGGGTATAACGGGTGGTAGGAATCTTGGAGACCACTGCTGTTAGAAGCAGAATTGGAATTTGACTCAATTGAGGATCAGCTTTGAGTTCTTTGCAGACCGCATATCCGTCCTTATCCGGCATCATCACATCGAGGACGATGAGATCTGGGTTTTCGGTCTTTGCCTTTTGAAGTCCTTCCAAGCCACCATAAGCAGCGGCGACGTCGTAATTCTTTGATTCGAGAATCATGGTGACTGCTTCCACCAAATCCGGATCATCATCTACAATTAGGATTTTTTTTGCCATCTTTTCCCCTCCTTTTTATAACCCCCTTTCATCCCCCTTTGCCAAAGGGGGAAAGAGGGAGTTAGAGTTGTGGTCTGGGCAGTAGCCCTGCCATTTCAGCGATCTCTCGAACCTTCTCCTCCCATTCAATGGCCATGATG
>CAKZKY010000367.1 GCA_937124575.1 uncultured Pseudomonadota bacterium
CTGAATAACGGGAGGTGTGGCATCCAATTCCATACGCCTGTCTTCTTCATACCTTACTTTTTCCTCCAACTTCTCCCATGCCCAGGTGACAAGCTGCTGTTCAATCTGAAACTGCTGCAACATCGCAGGCTGGGTCGGTGGGGTCTCACCAGAGACAGAAGAGACAAAATTCGCAGGGACCAGAATCACAATGGCAGGATTGGCCGGATTAAAGACATAAACCGTCCCCTCCTGACAGAAGATCCAGGTCAATCCCCCCTGATAAGAGACCGCGAAGATGGTTCCCCTCACTCCAGCCACTGCATTGGGAGTGTGAATCTCTAATTTGTTCCCCTCGGCAAAAGCTGCCACCTTCTTAACAAACTCCGTTTGCGCAGTTGCCTGAACTTTACCTCGATACAACTTGACAATGCCTATATTCCGATCCTTCTGGGTGGTATATTCCTGAATCTCAGTGCGGGTGTTTTGAGCTATCTTTAAAACGTTCTTATCAATAAATGTGATCTCGGCCCGGCCGTTGCTCTTGGCCCGGTAGATGTCGCCCACATCCACAGGATCTCCCAGATTGACCGGAGTGGCAACGGTTTTGCCAGCCTTTACCACATCCACTTTCCCCTCTACCAACGTAATCTTTCCCACAGGTGCGGCAAAGACGATATTCACCATAAAAAGGATGATCAGTCCTGAAAAGATTAATGACTTTTTCATAAAATCCTCCTTTTGTTATACATCTGGGTGATGGGGACAGTCCCTTTAGAACCATAGAGGGACTGTCCCCTTGGAAAACGTTAATGGCTGTTTGACGAAACCCTAATTTTCTATATTATCAGACCTCTTTAACACTATAGCTCTCAATTACTCCTATTATAACCCATAACCCCCCCAACCTCCCCTTAAATTAAGGGGAGGTGTGGAAAGGTTCATTTAATACCTGAATTCCAGGCCTACAGAAAAGAGGTGCCTCCTGTAATCGTAGACCTCAATGTTCGATTTGGTTCTCGTATAAGTATAATTGGCGATGGCATCCAGATTTTTAAAGAGGCCATAAGTGAGGCCAAAAGACCCAGAGTAAGTGTCATCGTCCCTTTTCTTTAAGAAAACAGTATGGGTGTTTAAGTAATCTGCAAAGGAGGTTTCGGCTGAGAGTTGAAGTTTGAGTGACTTAAACAGAGGATAGAGGAGATTAGCGCTGACTCGATGCTGGAAGTAGTCCCAATTCCTGCCCTCTGTATTTTCTCTCGATGGCGAGTATCGAATATTTAAAAGGCCCTCCCCATTTTTTAAGAAGTAGGTCCAACCCAGAGTAGCAGCCCAGTTTTCGGCATCGCGGTCTTCATCCTTGTTGATGGGCCTCTGAAGATATCTTTTTCGATAATATCCGATAGAAACCTCCCCAAAACTTTTCGACCCTATCATAAATCTGAGAGTAGGCTCAACCCCGTTCAGAGTCATATAGCTCCTTCGCTTTAACCAATTGTATCCATAAATCAGAGGCGCGCTTAAAGAGACCTTCCCGAAATTGTATCCCGGGATAGCGCTAATCATAGAACTGATAAATTGATGGGAGGTCAGATCTGCATAAGTGTCGGAATAGAAGGAGGATTGAATGGAGAGATTAAAAGGTGTTTTAAAAGAAAAGGGGGCGGTATATCCAATTCTTAATGTTTGGTTAAGCACATGATCTTTCTCGTTGGTTACCATTTCGCTTACCGGTCCTGAAGTTGGTCTCAGAACGACATTAGTATCAAATTTATAGGCCATTCCCACACTCAATCGCCAGGGTTTTTCCCTCTCAATCTTTGCTGTCAAGAACTTTTCATAATCCCGCGCAAATAGCCCCATCTCTGTCGTTGGATCAATGGTCAATACAAACTTGAAACGGTCTCTCGCCTCCTTAAGTCGTCCTTCCTTGACAAGGAGATTGGCAATATGAAAATCTGCTGTCTGGGTAAGGTCTTTGTCGAGGTCTTTCGCTTTCTCAAACGCAGAAATGGCATCTTTCGTCCTCCCTTCTTTGGCCAGCACCAATCCTTTTAAGAATTGAGTCCGGGCAGGGAAGACCTCCTCTCTTTCTCCGACCTCGATCCATTTCTTTGCCTCTTCCAATTGGTTGGTGAGATAAAGGACATCGATGAGTTCTACAAGAGCCTCTTTGATCTTGGGGGTAAGGGTGACTGCATCTCTCAGATGGGGAACGGCCTCTTTAAAATTCTGCATGTGTTTGTAGGTCATCCCGAGAAAATAGGCGGCTGTGGAAGAGGAAGGGTCAAGCCTTCTGGCTTCTAAAAAGAAGGGCACTGCCTCCTCATAACTTTCCTCTCTAAATTCTTTTAATCCTTTATCAAAGACAGTTTGTCCAAAGGTAACTCCCGAGAACAGAAAAAATAAAATACCCCAAACAACCAATATCTTTCGAATCCTCATATTTTCTCCTTCCATTCGTTATGGTTAGGATGGATATTCAAATTTCGAATCTAATACAAACGCAATATTAATTTCGACAATTGGCCGACCACCCCTCACCCTTCCCCTCTCGTAGAGACTGTGTCACAATGGGGAGGGTGAGGGGTAAGAAATAACTAAGATTGATCTAAGCTCGATATAAACGTTCTTTGACAACAGAATAGAGATAGATGGTCCTCAAAACAACCCTGCTA
>CAKZKY010000368.1 GCA_937124575.1 uncultured Pseudomonadota bacterium
CTTTCGTCGTCTCTCTTCTATAATAATTGTCTTCAAATCTTCAACGGCTTTTTCAATCTTCTCATTGATGATGATATGATGATACCAATGGGCTTCTTCCAAGTCCCTTTTTGCATGGGTCAGGCGAAATTGGATGGTTTCAGTTGAGTCGAGACCTCTGCCTAACAATCGTTCTTCGAGGGCTTCCATCGAAGGGGGAAGAAGGAAGATCAATATAGCATGATCCAACCGCTCCTTTGCCTTCTTTGCTCCCTGCGTATCAATATCGAGAATCAGGTCAACCCCTTCAGCCTCCAAGGACTTCAGATCCACACGTGCTGTTCCATAGCAGTGCCCTAAAACCGTAGCCCATTCTAAGAATTGGTCCCTCGAAACCATCTCCATAAATTCATCGTGAGAAACGAAGTGGTAATCCACCCCCTCCTGCTCTCCGGTTCTGGGGGCCCGTGTCGTATATGAGACCGAGAACCGAAGTCCTGAGAGCTCTTCCATCACCCTTCTGACCAGAGTCGTCTTCCCCGTACCGGAAGGTGCGGAGATGATAAAGACGATGCCCCTCCCCCGTTGATCATCTCGGTCTTTGTCTTTCATCTCAAATCCTGCAAATAAAAACTCTATCGGTCAGACTTAAGATTACGGTGATGAAGCCTGTATCGTTTATAAAAGGTCACTTCTATCGTATTTAATTTCTCGTTTTATGTAAAAGAGATTATTTAACGATATGGGCATCCTTAACGTTATCTCTAAAAAGTCCTCTCTCTCCTAATCGACTACTCAATATTTTGTACTTGTTCTCTGATCTTTTCCAGTTCGCTCTTGATTTCGACCACCTTTTGGGAAATTTCGGCATCATTGGCCTTCGAACTCACCGTATTGACCTCTCGATGGATCTCCTGAACCAGAAAGTCCATCTTCCTGCCCACAGGCTCTTTTGCCTTAAGGAAGAATGAGAACTGATCCAGATGGCTCATGGCCCTCACGATCTCTTCGGTAATATCCGTCCGTTCGGCTATAATCGCTATCTCCTGCTGTAACCGTAAAGGATCTATCTCGACTCCATCTAAAAGCGACTGAAGCCTTTCCCGAAGCCTGTTTTGGTAGGCCTTGAGCGAAGCAGGATACTGGAGTTTGATCTCTTCAAGCTGTTGATTGACCCGTTCCAGTCGATTTTCGATATCTTTTGCAAGCACATTTCCTTCAAGGCGCTTCATCTTGTCCATTTCTTCTAATGACTGCTTTAGGATCGGTTCGATCTCAGACCAGTAGGGTTCGACATCTCCATACTCTTCCTTTACCGAAATTAAGTCCTTAGCTCCAGCCAATAATTCTAATGTGATCTCACCCTCAATCTGAAATCTCTCCTTCAGTGTGACCAAGGCCTTAAAGTACTGCTCAGCGAGATTAGAATCGATCTGGAGTTGTATCTTCTCTCCATCCAGGGCGTCCAGTTTAACCGAAACATCGATTCTGCCTCTTGACACCCGAGACCGGATTATCTCCTTGATCCGGCCTTCAAAGGGTATCAGACGTTTGGGAAGTCTAATATTAATATCGCTATAGCGATGATTCACAGATCGAGATTCGACCAGAATTTTTCCCAATCGGGTCTCCCCTTCCCCTCTTCCGAAGCCTGTCATCGATTTGAGCATAAATAGCATTTCCCTTCCTGTATCATTTCAAGACTCACCTCGTATTGATTGGAACATCCTTCCTATAAACATTCGAATTGGGCATGGCAATCTTATGAAAAGATATGATTTTATAAAATCATCGGTTTCTCATCACCCAATTGATGCAAATATCCCTTTCTTAAATGGTTGAGGAGCTGAAGGGTCTTCTCCCGTCTGTAGTCTGGATAGGTCCAGTCCAACGGTTGAAAAGATTTATTCCGGTAGATCAAGGTTAAATCGGCATAGATCCCCTTTCCGAGATAGGGCCGATGGGTATAAGCTTTTGTCGTTGCGAGAATGAGGTGCTCTCTACAAAGATACCCTGGATCGATATTGATCCGCCGATGACCGGTTGAATCCGAAAATTCCTTTTCCAAACGGTTGGTAGTCAGTTTAATCTCTGGCAGTAGATCGCGTGAAATAAGTGATTCGAAAGTGATGAAATGGCGAAACAGGTTTTCTCCCATCTCCAAAGAATAATAGTCAGTGAAATCGAATGGAAACCTTTCGCTGACAAAATCGATTTTACCAAACGCTTTCCTCAATGCATCCATCCCTCGGTAAAAGGTATCTTCTTCACCGGTGATCAAGCTCATAAATAGTTTTGCCAGTAGAGGTTCACTGGGTTTGCCCATCTCTCCGCTCTTTCCTTATGTAAATGAAAAATTCCTTATTTCCTTTTGGACCCCGTAGAGGTGACTCGATCACTCCAAGCACCTTCAGGCCCAGCTGAGCGCAAAAGGCTGAAATCCGATCGATCACTTTTTGATGAAGGGTAGCTTCCCTCACTACCCCTCCCTTTCCTACCTCCCCCTTTCCCACTTCAAACTGGGGCTTAATGAGGCTGAGAATTGTTCCTTGATCTTTAAGAAAACTTAAAAGATGGGGTAGAAACTTTTCGATGGAGATGAAAGAGGTGTCAATGAGGATCAAATCAACCTCGTCATCTACCTCTTCTCGCTTCAGGTAACGGACATTTCTTCGTTCAAGATTGATGACCCTTGGGTCTATCTGAAGTTTCCAGGCCAACTGTCCGTAGCCCACATCGATGGCATAAACCTTTTTAGCACCTTCCTGAAGGATGCAGTCCGTAAATCCACCGGTCGAAGCTCCTACATCCATCACCACCATGCCTGTGGGGTCGATTCCAAAAGAACCAATGGCGGCCTTCAGCTTCTTTCCTCCACGGCTTACATAGGTAGATTCTTCTTCCTGAATCTTGATCTCAGCTTCTCTCCTCACTTTTGCTCCGGGCTTATCCATCATGGTCCCATCAACAAGAACTTTACCCTCCATGATCAAAGCCCTCGCTTTTTCACGGCTTTGAACAAGACCTTGCTCCATCAGGAGTTTATCAATCCGCTCCTTCCGTGGTCGCTTCACTTGATGGGCTGATCGAATTTCGATCATTCTCTCTTCACACTGGATGTCGCCGAACATGGATGTATCGTTACTCTGGGTTTTGTGGTAGATCAACGCTGGAAGTAAGTGCCGGCTTCGAATGGAAGGATGGCAATCTCACCTCCTCAACCATCTCTTTTGCCACCCTAAATATCCCGTTCTCATCAATCCCGTATTTCTCTCTGAGCAGTGCCTGCGGCCCGTGTTCAACAAATGAATCCGGAATGCCTAACCGTCTTATTGATATGGATGAGAAGTTTCTCTCTTGGAAGAGTTCGAGCACGGCACTTCCGAACCCTCCCATCAGGACATTCTCCTCCACAGTAAGGACCCTTTTTATTCTCGTTGCCCACCGGCACAATAGATCAACATCGAGAGGTTTTAGAAATCGACTATTGATGACAGTCGCTTCGATTCCTCCTTTCTCCAAGCGCTGGGCGGCATGGAGCGAAGGATAAACGGTCGAACCAATCGAGATAATGAGGATGTCTTCACCCTCTCTGAGCAACTCAGCCTTTCCGATTTCAAGCGATCGGAGAGGGGTGCCCCTCTTCGCTCCGATTCCCTTGGATCTGGGATAACGGAAAGCGACCGGTCCTGGATGTTCGATGGCCGTTTTGATCATATGACGAAATTCCTCTTCATCTTTGGGCACCATGATGACCAGATTTGGAATGTGCCTGAGATAAGAATAGTCGAAAAGGCCATGGTGCGTTGGTCCATCTTCACCCACGATTCCTCCCCGATCCAAAGCGAAGACAACCGGAAGGTTCTGAAGGCAGACATCCTGATGGACCTGATCGTAGGCCCTCTGGAGAAAGGTTGAATAGATGGCCACTACTGGTTTCATCCCTTCGAGGGCAAGACCAGCCGCAAAGGTAACCGCATGCTGTTCGGCAATGCCGATGTCGTAGAATCTGTCGGGAAATCTTCTTGAAAACTCCTCCAGGCCAGTTCCGCTCTGCATGGCTGCAGTAATGGCGATGATTCTTCGATTTTCTGTGGCCAATTGACAGAGGGTTTCCCCGAAGACTTCGGTGAAGGTGGGAGGAGTCTTGTCCTGCTCAGGACCTTTTCGAATCTCTCCAGTCTTAATATCGAAAGGCGGAACACTATGGTAGAGGGAAGGATTCCTCTCTGCAGGCTCATATCCCTTTCCTTTTTTTGTAATGACATGGATGAGAAGGGGGCCCTTCAATTTTTTGATGTTTTGGAAGTTTTCGATCAGATGGTCGAGACGATGACCATCAATCGGTCCGATATATTTCATGCCCAACTCTTCAAAAAGGAGTCCAGGCATCAGTAACCCCTTCAGCGACTCCTCTGCCTTTTTAGCGAAGCGGAGAGCTGACTTTCCCACGCTCGGTATGGTTTCGAGAAATTCCTTCATTTCGTCTCGGAACCGATTGATAAACTGTCCGGTCATCAGACGGTTGAGATATGAAGAGAGGGCGCCCACGTTGCGAGAGATTGACATCTCATTGTCATTGAGGATAACGATTAAATCCTGATCGATATGGCCTGCCTGATTGAGCCCTTCAAAGGCAACCCCTGCAGTCATGGATCCGTCTCCGATGATGGCAATGGACCTACCCGCATCACCTTTATGCCTCTTTGCCTCGGCCATACCAAGGGCCGCTGAAATGGAAGTCCCGCTATGACCCGAATCAAAGGCGTCATAAGGACTCTCCTCCCTTTTGGGAAACCCGCTTATTCCTTCATACTGCCTTAGGGTGTGAAAACGGTTCTTTCTTCCAGTGAGCAATTTATGAGCATAACTCTGGTGTCCGACATCCCATATCAATTTATCCCTTGGAAGATCGAAGGCATAATGAATCGCGACAGTCAGTTCCACCGCCCCAAGGTTGGAGGAGAGGTGTCCGCCTGTCTTTGAGACGGTCGTCAGGATCATCTCTCGGATCTCCTCACAGAGACGCACCAACTCTTCTCCGTCGAGTTTCTTGAGGTCATGAGGGTGATCAATCTGATCCAATAATTTCGTCATGGCTCAGGTTTCTCTGAAGACGATAAAGCGTGCAATCTCTTTGAGTGGTTCCACTTCTGATCCAAAAGGCTGGAGGGCATCAATGGCTAATTCCATTAGTTCCTTTGCCCTCTTTTTCGATTCCGAAAGCCCCAACAGCGATGGGTAGGTCGCTTTCTTCCTATAAAGATCGCTTCTCGTGCTCTTCCCCATCAATTCAGCCTTCCCCTCCACATTCAAAATATCATCGACGATTTGAAAGGCAAGGCCAATTCGCTCGCCATACTGAGTAAACGCTTTTAGAACATCTCCTTTGCCGCCGCCCAATTTTACCCCTGTCCGGACTGAGGCCAAAATGAGCGCTCCGGTCTTATGGGTATGAATATATTGAACGGTGGGGAAATCGACCTCCTTACCCTCTGATTCGATATCAGCTACCTGACCTCCAACCATCCCCAAAATTCCTGCTGCTCGAGCGATTTCGGTCACAATATTGAGGATCGTGACTGGATCGCCCAAAGAGGAATCCGTCATCAATCGAAAAGCCTCGGTGAGGAGACCATCTCCGGCCATAATGGCGATCGCCTCACCGAATACCTTATGGCAGGTGGGCTTTCCTCTTCGATAGTCATCATTGTCAATAGACGGAAGATCATCATGAATTAGAGAATAAGTATGGATCATCTCGAGGCCGCATGCAAATGGCAAAATCCTGTCTCCCTTCCCACCAACCGCCTCGAATGAAGCAATGGATAGAATCGGCCGGATTCTCTTCCCACCATTAATCAAGCTATGCCGGATGGCCAGATGAAGCGAGTGCGGATAGCTTGTTTTACTGTTTATTGAATCGAGGTTTGGAAAGTAGCCTTCTAAAGCCCGATCCACAATTTCCTTTTTCTCTCTTAAATACCTTAGAATATCCATCTGTTTGGTTTCGTAGTCTGTAGATTCCAAAACTCAATAAAATTATCTATAAACAGCTGATATCACTCCCCCTCCCCCCTTCTTAATTGAAGAGGGAGAATCGAGATAAAATGACAACCTCCCCTTAGGAGGCTGTGTCGTAATATAAAAACCCGTATTCTAAATCTTCAGAACCGGACCGCCTCTCTCCCCTTGTTTTAAGATTGTGACCTAATCACTTAGGTAAGGGGAGGTATGGAGGGATTAACTTCTCGCAGTCGTGCTTGGATAGTCCATCAATCTCCATAGCCTTATTTAAAACGATTATTCGTCCTCCTCTGGAAATTTGTCGGCATTTCCCGAAAGTTCAAAAGGTTCTGTTTTAAGAGTCCCGGATTTATCCTTCATTAATATCTGAATCCGTTTTTCGGCCTCATCCAGCTTCTGATTACAGAACCGGGAAAGGCGGATCCCCTCCTCAAAAAGTTTTAAAGATTCTTCAAGAGAGAGATTTCCTCTTTCCATTTTTTCGACTATTTTCTCCAGTTTATTCAGTGCATCCTCATATTTCTCTTTTGGCATATGATTTCTCCAGTGTTTAATATTTAATCATATCCTCTTATTAAGACCATCGTCAAGACTCATGGGTTCTTCCGATGTTACAAAAAAGGGTTCCCCTGTGGAGTTTTACCTCGACTTGATCTCCAGGTTTAACTTGTACAATGTCCCTTAAAATTTCCATTGAGGGAAGTTTTCGTGTAATGCTATAACCTCTTTCTAAAATGGCAAGAGGGCTCAAAGAAGCCAGCTTTCCCCAAATTCCTCTGGTTCTCTCCCTTTCGAACTCGAGAGAGTATTTCATATGTTTTTCCAAGCGATCCCAGGCATCCAAAATTGAAGTCCGAAGGTTTCTTATTCTCTGCCCAGGATGCTGGAGCAAAAGTCTTTCACGGAGATATTGATTCCTCTCCTTCTTTCCTTTTATGGCCCAGAACAGGTACCTCTGGGCTCGGTTTAAGAGATCATCTACCCTCAAGAAATAGTCTTCAATTCTCTTTTTCGGATCGACCAACCTCCTCCTCAGGAATGATAAGTCTGATCTCCATTCTTGAACGAATTGTAACATTTGGCTTTCCAGGCGGTTCGTTAAATAAGAGAGATTTTTTTTCAATTCTCTTTTTTCCTTTACAACCAGTTCTGCAGCAGCCGAAGGAGTGGGAGCCCTCACGTCAGCGACAAAGTCTGAGATCGTATAATCGGTCTCATGGCCTACTGCAGAAACCACCGGAATTTTAGAATGGAAGATGGCTTTTGCTAAAACCTCTTCATTGAATGGCCATAAATCCTCCAGAGATCCCCCCCCTCTTCCCACAATGATCACATCTACATTCTTCACCTTATTGAAATATTTAACTCCCTGCGCAATCTCCCGAGAGGCTCCTTCTCCCTGAACGCGGACAGGGTAGAGCAGGATCTGCATATTCTCAAATCTGCGTTGAATGATCTGAATCATATCTCGGATGGCAGCTCCGGTAGGAGAGGTGACGATGCCGATCGCTTTTGGAAGAAGAGGAAGCGGCTTTTTCCGATTTGGGTCAAAAAAGCCTTCCTTTTCAAGCCGATCTTTCATCTGTTGAAAGGCGAGTTGAAGGGCACCAATCCCTTTAGGCTCTATCTCTTCCAGAATGAGTTGATATTCCCCTCTCTTTTCATAGAGGCTGACCCTCCCACGGCAGATAACATGGAGACCGTCCTCAGGTAGAAAACGAAGCGTTCTCGCTCTCATCTTAAAGAGCACACCTCGAATCTGGCTAAAATCGTCTTTCAAGGTAAAGTAGATATGGCCTGAGGGAGGAATGCGCAGATTTGAAACCTCACCTTCTACCCAGACATCAGAAAATCTTGTTTCAAGTGTCTCTTTTATTTCTTGGGTCAGTTCCGAGACGGTGATAATATACCGAAGAGGAAGTTCCATGATGTTCTCCACCCCGTTAGAAAATCTTCAATTCATAAGGTTAGAGCTCATGCTGGGCTATAAATCCCGTATCACTTATTTAAGGAGTATATCTTCATCATTTTCTAACGGAGTAAATATCACCCCACATTTGCCATGAGTAATATTAGCCCTTGGATATTTCTCCTTCTTAATATTTCATTTTTAAGATCCCCTTCATGGTGTCTTATCGACTTACCGCTCTTCTTGCGATCGATGGTTTAATCTCTAAACCCTTAATTGAGCGACCTTTTTAGGATGCAGGAAGACCGAAAGCCTTTTAGAGCCCCTCCTTTGAGTGAAGGTAAATTGCCTAACGGATAACGTATCGCCTTCTAAATGGGTTTGAGGCATTTCTGCATCCCTTAAAAGATAGGGTAAATCACCTAATTTAGATAAACCTGAATAATGCGTGAAAAAGAAATAGGATCACCGTTTGACCCAGGTAACATGCCGTTTGGAACATTCTATAGGCCTTGATCCTTAACCTAATTAAAATGTAGGTTAAGGGACAGTCTTAAAATGTGATTTTTGAGAAAACAAATATTCAGTTCCCTGTAAACAGAATCATCGGTTTCAAGCAATGAATTGACAACACTTGTTCACAGTTTTCACGCCGGATTCAGGATAAAATATTAACATATTTTTTTGTACGATAGTATTTTTTCAAACGTTCTTCCTTTGGCATGGAATCGAAAGTATGCATGCAATATGGCCTCAATGTCTTATGGAGCAAAGCTTTGAGGCCATTCGGCATGCCATTTTTTGCAACAACGGGGTTAATTCTCTAAGCTAAACCTCAATTGACACTGATATATCAATTTAGTTATAAAATTCAAAAGTTTTCGGAGAATTTAATGGTCCGATTTACACTTGAAGAAATGCAGAAGATCGCTAAAGCCATCTTTTTAAAGGCTATTTCCGCCGTTGATCCCTATCAGAGACTTAAAACGATTGTTCATATTGATAGAAATCGCTTAATCATTGAAGGTGAGGACAACTCTGAAAAAGTCTTTAACCTGAACGATTTCGATAAAGTCTTTCTCATCGGAACCGGAAAAGCCTCTTCATCCATGGCGCGGGCCATAGAAGAGATATTCGAAGATCGCATCACAAAAGGGTTAATCACAACGAAATACGGCCATGGGCTTCCCTTAAAATATACTGAAATCATTGAGGCGGGTCATCCCTTACCTGATGAGAAAGGAATGGAAGGCGCCCACATGATAAAAGATCTGCTCAAAACGACTGGACCGAAAGATCTCGTCCTATTTCTCATCTCCGGTGGTGGATCCTCACTATTACCTATTCCTTCAAACGGGATTACACTTGAAGAGAAACAGGGATTAACCCAGCTTCTTCTCAATTGTGGGGCCGATATCAAAGAGATCAATACCATCCGTAAACACATCTCTCAGATCAAAGGGGGTTGGCTTGCAAGATGGGCTTTCCCTTCCACCGTCATCACGTTTATTCTCTCAGATGTGGTGGGCGATCCCCTGGATTCGATTGCTTCTGGACCTACCGTGGCCGATCCGACCACCTTCCACGATGCCTGGGAGATTCTTAAAAAATATCATCTTCTCAAAGAGATCGCTCCGTCCATCCATCAACATCTCATGCGAGGCAAAGAGGGAAAGGTTGAGGAGACACCTAAGCTGGGGGATCCCGTATTCGAAAAGGTCCACAATCTTCTTGTTGCTTCGAATATCATTGCTCTCAGTGCGGCCGAGAAAGAAGCAAAATCTTGTGGCTTCAATACGCTGGTCCTCTCTTCATCAATTGTGGGAGAGACCCGGGAGGCCGCTTGCTTTCATGGAGCCCTTGTGAGGGAGGTATTTGCGAGCGGCCATCCAATTCCAAAACCGGCCTGCATTCTCTCGGGTGGAGAGACGACCGTGACGATTAAAGGAGGAGGAAAAGGCGGAAGGAACCAAGAGTTTGTTCTGTCCGGAGCTTTTGAGATCAATGGAATGGAAAAGACGGTACTTTTAAGCGGAGGCACCGATGGAACGGATGGTCTGACGGATGCGGCCGGAGCTGTTGCCGACCACACGACAATCACCAGAGCAAAAGAGATGGGGCTGAACCCAATGAAATACCTTGAGAATAATGACTCCTATCACTTTTTTAAGAAATTGGGAGACCTTCTCATCACTGGTCCCACACGCACCAACGTGATGGATGTGAGAATTATTTTGATAGATTGAACATTGTAGGAGACGTTTCATTATCCCAACATTCCAAAGGAGACCGATGATGTATGAGATCACTGTTCTATCCGATTTCTCCGGTGCTCACCGCTTGCGTTACCTCCATGGTAAGTGTGAGGAACTTCATGGACACAATTGGAAAATAGAGGTCTCTGTGGCCTCGTCCAGACTGAACCGAGAAGGGATTGTCATCGATTTTACGGTTTTGAAACAGAAGGTTGAAAAAGTCTTGAAGACCTTAGACCATACCTTTCTCAACGACCTTCCCTACTTTTCTGGAGTGGAGCCCTCATCTGAAAATATCGCCAAATATATTTTTGACCAATTGAAGAAAGAACTGAAGGGACATGCGGCGCATCTTAAAAAAGTGAGTGCCTGGGAGTCGGATACTTCTTGTGCGACTTACTTTGGGGGAAAAGAATGAACGATATTCAGAATCAGAGAGATCATCGGAAGATCGAGATCAATAAGGTCGGAGTGAAGAATATCCGTTATCCGATCACTGTCCTCGACAAAGCCAAAGGGGTCCAACACACGGTTGCCAACGTCAACATGTACGTGAATCTTCCTCACCGGTTCAAGGGAACGCATATGAGCCGCTTTGTGGAGATCCTCAATCAATACAAGGGTGACATAGCGATTAAAAATTTTTCCAAAATTCTATCTGAGATGAAGAAGAAATTGCGAGCCAAATCCGCCCATCTTGAAGTGGAGTTTCCCTACTTTGTCGAAAAAGAAGCTCCGGTCACCCGGGCGAAGAGCTTGATGGAGTATATCTGCCGATTCTGTGGCTCAAGCAATGACAAGGACGATTTCTATATCGGAATCGTGGTTCCCATCACCACGGTGTGCCCCTGTTCCAAAGAGATCAGTGAATTTGGGGCCCACAACCAGCGTTCCATCGTCACCGTGAATCTTCGATTTAAAAAATTTATCTGGATCGAAGATATCATCCATCTTGTTGAGGAATGTGCTTCGTGCGACCTCTACTCCATCTTAAAAAGACCGGATGAAAAGTATGTTACGGAAAAGGCTTATGAAAAACCGATGTTTGTTGAAGATGTGGTGCGTGAGATCGCCAGGCGATTGAGGAAAGATAAGAACATTACCTGGTTTACGGTGGAGTCTGAGAACTTCGAGTCAATCCATAACCACAGCGCCTATGCCTATGTGGAGAGGAATCCGTAAGAGCGATTGAAAACCACTTAGAGCTTCAAAACCTTCTGGGCGATGTTCAGCCTTTGAATTTCGGAGGTCCCATCCAGAATCTCTTCAAATTTCACTTCTCGCCAGTAACGCGAAATGGGATATTCATCCATCAATCCATATCCACCATGAATTTGGACCCCTTTGTCTGCACATCGTTTCGCCACTTCCGAGGCAAAGAGCTTGGCATAGGTGGAGGTGGCAAAGTAGTTCTCTTTATGATCTTTCTGCCAGGCCGCCTTGTAGACCATTAGACGGGCCAATTCAATCTCCATCAGCATATCCGCAAGTTTAAATTGGATGGCTTGAAATTTGCTGATTGTCTTTCCAAACTGCTCTCTCTCCTTGGCATAGGCTAAAGAGACATCAAAGATGGCCTGTGCCAATCCGACGGAATGGGCACCAAAACCAATTCGGGAAGTCTGAAGGGCCATCATAAATTGGTTATATCCTCTTTCAGGGTTACCTAAGATGTTCTCCTTGGGGACACGGCAATCGTCAAAGATCAATTCCCGAGTTTCTGAGGCTTTCCATCCCATCTTCTTATACTTCTCTCCAAAATTAAACCCTGCAATACCTGTGGGAACGATGATATTGGAGATCCTCTTTCTGGTCCCTGATCCCTCCCCGGTCACTGCTGCAATGACGACGAGACTGTTATGCTTTAAGCCTGCATTGGTGATAAACTGTTTTGTTCCATTGATGACCCAATCCTCACCATCCAGAACCGCCCTGGTCTGAATCGCATTGGCGTCCGAGCCGGCCTGGGCTTCGGTTAAACCGAAAGCACCAATCTTCTCTCCGGTGGCCAGGGGCGTAAGCCATTTCTCTTTCTGTTGCTCCGTTCCGAACGTGTTGATAAGATTCATTGGAAGGGTAACGGAATCGAGAAGTGAAACGCCCAGAGAAGCATCTCCCCTGCTGATCTCCTCAATGGCAATCATCGTGGAGACCCAGTCCATTGCTCCTCCACCGTATTCCTCTGGAATAGGGATGCCGACAATTCCCAAATCTCCCATCTTCTTCCAGACCTCATAGGGGAAATGGCCTGTCTCATCCATCTCTTCAGCGATGGGTGCGATCTCATTTTTTACAAAATTTCTACATAAATCTCTGATCATCTGCTGCTCAGTGGTCAAGGTAAAATCCATCTGCTCTCTCCTTATCTTCTTCTTGCCATTTTATTCGCCAGAGAGAAGATATCTATTTTTTGGGTTAAGTAATTAACATATCCATTAAGAAATATCAAATTCTCTTGACCCAGCAGCCTGGACATATTATAAAAATTTTGTAATTTTGAAGTACTAAGTCGGGGAGTAGCGCAGCCTGGTAGCGCGCTTGGTTCGGGACCAAGAGGTCGGGAGTTCAAATCTCCTCTCCCCGACCATCCTCTATTCCGGACCCAGAGGACTACGGGTTCTAATCGTGGGTCAACCCTGGTAGAAAATATTCGGCTTTCAAATGGGAAGGCTTGTACCCCGATAGAAGCCAAGCTTTTCACTGGGGACGGAGAGGGACTTTCTTGTGGGGTGAATCGGTCCTCCGGTTTGGGATGTTCGTCCTCTGTGGACATTTCCTAGAAACCCTAGGCTTTGCCTGGGGCTCCATTTAAAATTTATGCCTATTGGAATCTTCATTGCCCTTTTTGGTTATCTTTTGGGATCCGTTCCAACGGGAATTCTTTTGACCAGACTCTTTTCGAAGGTCGATCCCAGGAAGACGGGGAGTAAAAATATTGGGGCAACGAATGTTTTTCGAACCGCTGGCAAGATGCCTGGAATTCTGACCTTAATTGGAGACATCTTAAAAGGGTTTATCCCTGTCTGGGCTGCTCTTCAATGGGGATTGGTGGACCAATGGGGGATCAGTAGAGATTATTGGATCGCCCTGGCTGCTTTGAGCCCCTTTCTCGGCCATCTCTTCTCCATCTTTCTTGGATTTAAGGGAGGAAAAGGGGTAGCGACAGCAGTGGGTGTCTATCTTCCCATCTCTCCCATAGCACTCCTGATAGAGATTTTCATCTTCGCCGGAATCGTTTGGAAATGGAGATATATCTCTCTCGGTTCGATGATCTGTGCCCTAACGATTCCGATCCTTCTCGCCTATTTTCGAAGCGATTCTCAGGCTTACTTTATGTTGAGTGTTATTATTGCTGCCCTAATTCTTTACCGGCACCAATCCAATATCGCAAGGCTTTTACAGGGAACTGAAAATAAGTGGAAAGGTTGATTTAACTGGGGATTGTAGGAGGTGAAAGACCGTTAAAGCTTTTTCAGCGCAATTCTGAGTCTTTTCTCTTTTTTTGAAAGCTTTCGTGATGCCCCCTTTTTCTTCATCCCTCTCAATTCATCATCCTCCTCTCCATTATCCTTTAAAAATTCTTTTCGAATCCCATTCTCGCTTCTTCCCAATTTTTCCTGAAACTGTTCCGATGATATAACCGGCACTGAAAACTTATTCGCATATTTTGAGATCTCATGATCAGAGGAGATCACGATGGCTCCAGCCCCTTTCTCCTTGATTAATCGCTTCAGCACCTCGTCGGCCTTTTCCCCGATTTTCGAGAAAATGATCTCAATCCCTTTTCTCCGCTCACGCTTTTCCGTAGTCCACCCTGCCTGCCAGCCGTCGAAAACCACGATGATTTCTATTGGTTTGGTCTGACGGTATACCGAGAGCTGATCGATGAGTCGGTCTCGCTCCCATTGAAGTTGCGTGCCATTTAATCGGATAGGGGTCCGACCTGAATGGAGGAGGTTATAGCCATCAATGAGGAGAAACATGGTTGTAAAAAAGGAAGATTGGAAGAATGGAATATTGGAACAATAAATTTTAAGAAATAAATCCCCTACAAATCATCGTTCCACCATTCCACGATTCCATGATCCCCTGCATCATAAATAGTCGAGCCACTCCCTGAATTCGGGGTTCTTGCCTGTTACGATATCGAAAAAGGCTGCCTGAAGCTCTCTGGTGATGGGACCAGGTTTTCCTTCACCGATCTGACGGTTGTCCACCTCGCGGATGGGTGTGATCTCAGCAGCAGTTCCTGTAAAGAAGGCTTCGTGGGCAGTGTAGAGTTCATCTCGGGTAAATTTGTCTTCAACCACTGGAATTTTCTTTGATTTGGCGATCTGAATCACCGAATCCCGGGTGATTCCAGGCAGGATGGAAGTAAGAGGGGTTGTCTTGATCACTCCATTTTTAACAATAAAGATGTTTTCACCGCTGGCTTCGGAAACATAACCTTCGGTGTCGAGCATCAGCGCTTCGTCATATCCCAATCTCATCGCTTCTCTTTTGGCGAGAACCGAATTGACATAGTTTCCCGAAATTTTCGCCTTGGTCATCATCACGTTGACATGATGTCGAGTATAGGATGAGGTTTTCGCACGGATCCCTTTCTCCAAGGCCCCATCTCCTAAATAGGCTCCCCAGGACCAAGTAATGATGGCCACTCGAATCGGATTATCTGCGGGATAGACTCCCATTGCTCCCTCTCCGATGATGGCAAGGGGTCTGATATATCCTGCCTTGAGACCATTCGCCTTTAACGTCTCTTTACATGCCTCTGCCAATTCCCTTTTTGAGAAAGGAATTTTAAGTTCTCCAATCTGTGCCGAATCAAAGAAGCGATCGATATGCTCTTTCAGGCGATAAATCGCTGACCTTCCGTCATGGCAAAGATAGCAGCGGATCCCTTCAAAGATTCCCAATCCGTAATGGAGTGTGTGAGTCAATACATGGACTTTGGCTTCATCCCATGGGATCAACTTTCCATCCATCCATATTTTTTCTAATTTCTGCACCATAGCACTCCCTCCTTGCTGCTCATTCAACTTTATGGCTATCCCTTTTACACTATTTTGAGAGAATTGTCAAAATAATTGAAGTGGTACCCACTGACCTTTATTGAAGAGAATCGAAGAAAGGACGATTTCGGTGGGCTTTCGATCTCGAATGAAGAGGACCCACAGGCTTTGCCCGTGTGGCCCCATGGTTAAGATAAAAAGAGAGTCGTTCTTAGGGCTTTTGGCTTAGCTGTTGAATATTTTCGGAAGGAGTTAGAATTCGAATCGGAAGGCGACCTTCAAGAATGGATTTGGCCGTTTGAACGCCGTAAAGGATCTCAAAAAAGTGCTCCTCACCCTCCCCCAGTGATAGAATCAGTTTCTTTATCCACTCGCTATCGGACGGAAATTGATCCAGACTGTCTGTTAACCCTTCAAGGAAAACTTCCGTCAGTTTGCCGCAGTCCACATGATACTCCACACCATATGGGAGCGAAAGACAGAGGTGAGTCGTCTTCAGATTTCTAAGCGTCTCTACGATGAAAGGTAGAGCCCCTCGTAGCGAGAGATAACTATACTCCTTGACCTTTCCGAGCCCAAGGACAAGAATCAGTTTAGAATAAATTCTTCCCTGAGAAGGGATTAAAGTCCTTTCTTTCCACTCTCCTGTTAATCTGTTTTCAATCAGGAGACGAGATAACATTCCGTTGAGTCGCCAGTCGATCCACCCGACGGAGCCTCTCAGGGGTCTTTCGTCTTGGAAAATACCCGTCAGTAGCAGATCGCTTTCTTGAAGGTCAACGGACTCTTTAGAGATGATGATATCCATAGGTTTTGAAAATAAAGCTATCGTCCAAAGTTAACAGTATGGATGTCGTATCGTTAAATTGAAATGAACGTTTGTCGTTTTCGAAACTCGTATCGATGCTCGTTTGTATTAACTTGATGCCCGGATATTTATCGAGCTTCATCCTCTGTGTTTCTAATTTCGATACGAGCATCGTCACCCTAATCCTTCACCGATAAACTCACAGGGGTTTTCGGATCACTTCGTTCTGAATTCGGTCCAGGATCCCATTGATAAAACTTCCCGATTCTTCTGACCCATACCTTTTTCCAAGGTCAATCGCTTCGTTGAGGGTGACTTTCGGAGGGATCTCGCTGCAGTATAAAAGCTCAAAGAGGCCGATTCGAAGAATATTACGGTCGATAATTGACATCCGATCCAGGCGCCAGTTCTCTGAACAGTCTTCAATCATTCGGTCAATCTCCCGACGGTGCTCCATTACCCCTGAAACGATCCGGTAAGAAAACTCATCCTCTGCTTCTTCAGAGAAAAAATTCTCTCTCAATTGGGTGAATGACTGGAAGGCATCCTGCTTTGTAATCTCAATTTGATAAAGAACTTGGAGAGCAAATTCCCTCGATCTTCTTCTCTTGCCCAAAGATTTTTTTATCCTTTTCCGATCTCCTTCATCAGGTTGGCCATTTCAATGGCTGAGAGGGCGGCATCGAATCCTTTGTTCCCTACCTTGGTACCTGCCCTTTCAATCGCCTGTTCGATCGTGTCGGTGATGAGAACCCCAAAAGAGATGGGGATTTCGCTTTCCAGGCTAATGCTGGCAATGCCTTTAGTGACCTCTGTGGCAATATATTCGAAATGAGGAGTCGCCCCCCTGATGACACATCCGAGGCAGATGAGCGCATCATAACGCCCACTTTTAGCCATCTTTCTGGTCGCCAAAGGAATTTCAAAGGCTCCGGGAACCCTGACTACCGAACAATCCTCCTCTTCCGCGCCACTTCTTCGCAATGCATCGAGCGCTCCCTCTAACAATCGTTCACTGACGAAATTGTTAAACCGGCTTAAGATGATCCCAAACTTAAGCCCCTTTGCCATCAATTTTCCCTCAATGGTTTTGGCCATCCTTCTCTCCTTTCCCCTGAACGATGTGAAACTCTCTTTGTTGGGGGTTGTATTCAATCCGCAATCCGAAATCTATTTAATCCCCTGCCTTGATGGAAAGAATATGTCCCATCTTTTTGGCTTTCGTCTTCAAATATTCGATATTCTCCTGACTGGGTTTCGTTTCGATGGGAATCCTTTCGACCACTTTAATGCCGTATCCCTCCAATCCTTTAATCTTTCTCGGATTGTTTGTCATCAGTCTGATTTTGTGGAGCCCTAAATCGACCAGTATCTGTGCTCCAATGCCATAATCCCTCATGTCTGCCTGAAATCCAAGTGCCTCATTTGCCTCCACGGTGTCCTTTCCAAGGTCTTGAAGGCAGTATGCCTTTAATTTATTGACCAAACCGATTCCGCGACCCTCCTGTCTCATATAGACAATAACGCCTTTTCCTTCTTTCTCCACCATTGCCATCGCCTGATGGAGCTGTTCCTCGCAATCACATCGCCTCGACCCGAAAACATCTCCGGTCAGACATTGAGAGTGCACCCGGACCAGAACCTCGTCGTCTGACTGAATCTCTCCCTTAACCAGGGCAAGATGGTGGAAAGGGTCTACATCGTTTTCATAGGCAATGGCAGTGAATAAGCCTCCATATTTCGTTGGGATTTTTGCTTCGGCGATGCGGCGAACCAAACTCTCCTTTCGAAGCCGATATTTAATGAGGTCAGCGATCGTGATGATCTTCAAACCATGTCGTTCAGCAAATATCTGAAGATCGGGCATCCTGGCCATGGTCCCATCCTCATTCATAATCTCACAGATCACTCCAAAGGGTTTAAGGCCTGCAAGCCTCGCCAGATCGACCGAGCCTTCGGTTTGCCCCGTTCTTACCAGAACCCCTCCATTTCTGGCTCTCAAAGGAAAGATGTGACCTGGAGAGACAAGGTCCTCTGGCTTTGCATGATCCGCAATCGCTGTGAGAATCGTGGTGGCACGGTCAGCAGCTGAAATACCAGTAGTCACCCCTCTTCTTGCATCAATCGACACCGTAAAAGCGGTTTGAAATCTCGAAGTATTATCCGAGACCATCATGGGAAGCCGAAGTTCATTCAGACGTTCTTCGGTCAATGTGAGGCAGATCAGCCCCCTTCCGTATTTGGCCATAAAATTGATGGCCTCAGGCGTCACCTTCTCTGCAGCCATGGTAAGATCGCCCTCGTTCTCCCGATCTTCATCATCCACAAGGATGATCATTTTGCCTTTGCGGATGTCATCCAATGCCTCTTCAATGGTACTAAGCATCTGATCCGTCATCTCCTTTTAAAAAACCATGCTCCTTTAAAAAAAGGAGGTCTACTCCCCTTGCCTCTTTATTCTTCATCGAAAGCAATCGTTCCACATACTTAGCCAAGATATCGGCTTCCAGATTGACGGAGTCTTTTGGTCTCTTATCCATGAGAGTCGTCTTTTCCAGAGTATAAGGGATGAGTATTAGTGAAATTTCATTTCCTTTGTATTCATTGACTGTTAAGCTAACCCCATCGATAGCAATCGACCCTTTTGGAACCACATAGGTTGTGATTTCGTCGGGTATCCTCACCTTCAGATTGACAAAGTCCCTCTCTTTTCTTATCTCAGTGATGATGCCGACACCATCAATATGACCGGTGACAAAATGGCCTCCAAAACGGCCGTTGAACCTCAAAGCCCTCTCAAAATTAACGGAATCCCCTTCTCTTAATTCACCCAGAGCGCTTCTCTTGATCGTTTCCATTGAGAGATCAAATGTTAAGTTCTGATCCCTTTTTTCAACAACGGTCAGGCAGACCCCATTTATATTAATACTATCACCAAGTTGCACCTCTGTCAAATGAGAGGGAAATTGGATGGTGAGCCTTTTTGCCCCTCTCCGGCTTTCGATTTTTAAAACCCTACCCGTTCCTTCTACGATCCCTGTGAACATACCTTTTTCGGATACCCTTCAATAAGGATGTCTTCTCCCACCCTTCTCATCTTCAAGCGATTCAACAGGAGGGCCTTTTCAAGGGTCTCCACCCCTTTGCCTCCAAACATTTCTAATGCTTGGCCTCCTAAGACTTTGGGCGAGAGAAAGAGAAATAATTTGTCAATCAAGCCTTCATTGAGAAATGAACCATTGATTTCGCTTCCTCCTTCTACCAAAAGGCTCGTCATTTCCATCTCCCCTAACCTCGAAAGGAGAGACCTCAGGTTGACCCTTCCTTGCTGAGCTTCGAGGGTCATGACCTGAACCCCCTTTTTCTCAAGGGCCTCTCTCTTTTCCTTAGGAGCCGATTCGGTCGTCGCAATGATGGTCTTCTCCGGTTTCTGATGAATGACCTTTGCACCTTCAAGTATTCTCAATCGGCTGTCGAGGACGATTCGGTAGGGATCTCTGCCTCCCTTCATGCGAGCTGTCAGCAGAGGATCATCCCTGAGAATGGTACCAATGCCTATGATAATGGCATCAGCACTGTTTCTCAAACGGTGGACGAAGCGACGGGACGATTCACCCGTTATCCATTTTGATTCTCCCTGTTTTGTGGCAATTTTACCATCAAGCGTTGCTGCAATTTTCAAAGTGACAAAAGGCTTCCCCGATTGAATATATTTGGAGAAGGCTTCATTAAGCTCCAGACATGCCTGTTTAAAGACGCCGACCTCCACATGGATGCCATTATTTCGGAGCATCTCCAACCCTCTGCCCTTCACCAGAGGGTTGGGATCTTCCATCCCAACCACAACCTTCTTCACTCCTGCCTCAATCAGGGCAGGAGCACAAGGAGGGGTTTTCCCATAATGGCTACAGGGTTCGAGGTTGATGTAGAGTGTAGCTCCTCGGGCCTTGTCCCCTGCCTTTTGAAGGGCGATGATCTCGGCATGAGGCTCACCGGCTTTCGCATGATACCCTTCTCCAACGGGTATTCCGTCTTTGACAAGGATTGCTCCCACCATGGGGTTGGGTGAGGTCCTTCCCCTTCCCTTTTCAGCAAGCCTTATGACTTTTCTCATCCAATAGATGTCATCTTTCATCGTCCATTCCATAGGGTTCGTATCGTTCATAAAAGGTTACGTTCACCTTTTTAAATTCTCTTTACCCCTTTAGAGAGAATAAGTCATTTGGCTTCGATTCGTAATGCCGGAAATTTCTAACGGGGTTGACACATAACCGTTGCCTTACCGAAATGGGCTTCATCACTCTAACCGTCAGACTTTTTAACTAAACCTCTCACCGCTAGGTTTTTATCTCTTTTTGGTCTCTTCCTTATTTCCGAGCAGCTCCTTCAACTGATCCATAAATTCATGAATGTCCTTAAACTGTCGGTAGACGGATGCAAAACGGACATAGGCCACTCCATCGAGTCGGTGAAGTTCCTCCATGACTCTCTCTCCGATCTCTGAGCTCTTAATCTCTCGATCCCCTCGCTCCTGGAAATAGGACTCAATCCGATTGACGCTTTTTTCAATGACGTTAATGCTGATCGGCCTCTTTTCGCAGGCTTTCTTTAGGCCGTTTAAGATTTTCAGCCGGTTGAAGGTCTCTCTCCTTCCATCCTTTTTGATGACCAAGGGAAGCGAATCTTCTGTCCTCTCGGTCGTGGTGAACCGTTTCTGACATTTGAGACACTCCCTTCGTCTTCGGATCGTCTCTTTATCCTTGGTCAATCTGGAGTCAACGACTTTGCTCTCAGGATGATTACAGAATGGGCATTTCATAGGTCAATAACTCGATAGGGTCAATTTATGAATTGACCCTACGCCTCTTTCGACTGAACTTTTCGACTTGAATTCCCGATTCCCTCAACATCTCTCGGGCTAAGGTGTCGGCATAACCCTCTTCGTAGATGATCTTCTCAATTCCGGAGTTGATAATCATTTTTGAACAGATGATACAGGGGTGGTTCGTACAATAGAGTGTGGCCCCTCGAATCTCTACGCCATGATAGGCTGCCTGAATGATCGCATTCTGCTCTGCGTGGAGTCCCCGACAAAGCTCGTGTCGTTCTCCAGAGGGAATCTTCAGCTTTTCGCGGTGGCATCCGATGTCGAGGCAGTGTTCGAGCCGGGAAGGGGCACCATTATAGCCGGTTGCCAAAATCTTCTTGTCTTTGACGAGGATGGCCCCAACCCGCCTCCGCAAACAAGTGGATCGCTTAGCCACGAGATGCGTAATATCGATGAAATACTCATCCCAGGAAGGGCGTTGGGGATGGATTTTCTCTTTCTTTTTCGTTTTCAAAGGAGGATTTTCAAAGCATTCATTCGAATTTCAATTTCCTGTTTAGAATTTGAAATTCTTCTCTTCCAGGGCTTCGATCTTCTCTAACCGTCTCTGGTGCCTTCCGCCAGCAAAAGGAGTTTCTATCCAGATCTTGACGATCTCCTTGGCTAACTCTTTTCCCACGATCCTTCCGCCGAGGACCAGAATGTTGGCATCAACATGTTCCCGACAGAAACGAGCTGAATAGAGATCGTTAGCAAGGGCAGCGCGCACGCCACGGATCTTATTGGCAACAATCGACATTCCAATTCCAGTTCCGCAGATGAGAATTCCTTTTTCAAGGTCTCCTTTGGATACCTTCTCGGCGACCTGGATGGCATAATCCGGATAATCAACCGAATCTTTGCTGAAGGTTCCCAGATCCACGGGTTCATGGCCGATCGATCTTAAATAGGTCTTCAACTCCTCTTTAAGTTCAAAACCTCCATGGTCGCAGGCTATTCCAATCTGCATCTTAACGATCCTATCAACCCCACAAGAAAGTCTTCGCCTTTCGATTGAGATGGTTCACAAAGGGTCTCAAGCGACTTGTCTGCTCTGACAAAAGGAATAATATTTTTAACCCCGAAGAAGAGCTTCGGAGCTTTCTTAAGGAGTAAACTTCCTAAAGATTAGAGTGGCATTTGTCCCGCCGAAGCCAAAGGCATTCGACATGGCCACATTGATGTTCTGGCTTCTTGCCAGATTGGGGACATAATCGAGATCGCATTCTGGGTCTGGCTCTTCATAATTGATGGTGGGTGGTAGGATTCCATCGCGGAGGGCCAGTACCGTAAAGATCGCTTCGGTGCTACCGGCAGCCCCCAAGAGATGACCGGTCATGGATTTGGTTGCACTGATGGGTATCCTTTTAGCCTGTTCGCCAAAAACGCTTTTAATGGCTATGGTTTCTGTCAGATCGTTGAGCTGTGTGGAAGTTCCATGCGCATTAATATGATCGATCTCTTCGGGTCGCAACCCAGCATCTCGGATCGCCATCTTCATGCATCGGATCGCTCCGTCCCCATCGGGTGAAGGGGCGGTAATATGGTAGGCATCACCAGTATAACCATAGCCGATAAGTTCAGCATAAATCCTGGCATTTCTCTTCAAGGCAAATTCCAGCTCTTCAAGAATGAGAATGCCGGCCCCCTCAGCAATGACAAAGCCATTCCGATTCTTTTCGAAGGGACGGCAGGCCTTCTCGGGCTCATCGTTTCTCGTGGAGATGGCCTTCATCGCATTGAACCCAGCAACGGTCAGTGGAGTGATGTTAGCCTCTGTACCGCCGGCAATAATGGCATCGGCATCACCGTAGGCGATTGCGCGGAAGGCATCGCCGATACAATGAGCCCCTGTGGCACATGCAGTCACCACACAGGTATTCGGACCCTTGGCACCAAAATGGATGGCAATCTGTCCGGATGCCAGATTGGCAATGAGCATCGGGATGAAAAAGGGGCTGATACGGCCAGGCCCTTTCTCCAGAAGAACCTGGTGATATTTTTCAATGGTAGGCAGTCCTCCCAATCCTGTTCCGACGATAACCCCCACTCGATCATCATTGTCGGGCGTGATATTCAGATTGGAGTCCTCTAAGGCCTCCTTGGTTGCCGCAATGGCGTATTGAATGAAGAGGTCCATCTTCTTGACCTCTTTCTTTTCAATATAGAGTTCAGGGTTAAACCCTTTGACCTCAGCCGCAATCCGGGTTTCAAAGCCTTTTGCATCGAACCTCGTCAGTGGACCGATGCCGGACTTTCCTTCACAGATATTCCTCCAGGCCGTTTCGACTCCGATTCCCGTTGGAATGACCAAGCCCATTCCAGTCACAACAACTCTTCTTCTCAAAACCTCTCCCCCTTTTTACAGATATTTAAAACTTTCTGCAGATAGCAGGTCGAAATAAAGGGGCGGATTTCCCTATTGAGCGACATGGGCTCGGATATACTCAATGGCATCTCCCACCGTTAAGATCTTCTCTGCATCCTCGTCGGAGATCTCCATATTGTACTCCTCTTCCAGAGCCATGACGAGCTCCACCAGATCGAGAGAATCCGCTCCTAGATCGTCAATGAATTTAGCCTCTGGCGTAACCTCGCTTTCATTCACCCCCAACTGCTCGACGATAATCTCCTTGACCCTCTTTTCAATGTCCATGGATCTACCTCCTCACATATAGATGCCACCGTTGACATTTAATACCTGTCCGGTGATATAACTCGAACGTTCTGAAACGAGAAAGAGCACGGCCTCAGCGACATCTTCAGGTTGTCCTAACCGCTCCATTGGGATCATCCGCTTCAATTCCTCTTTTGCCTTTTCTGGAATGGCATCGGTCATGGCCGTCTGAATGAATCCAGGGGCAATGGCATTTACATTAATCCCCCGCGCAGCAAATTCACGAGCAATCGTCTTGGTAAAGCCGATGACTCCTGCCTTAGAAGCCCCATAATTGGCCTGCCCTGGATTTCCCATCTCTCCGGTCACAGATGCGATGCTTACGATCTTTCCACTTCGATGTTTTGACATATGGCGAATGACAGCCTTCGTGCAATTGAAGGTTCCTTTCAGATTGACATTCAGGACCACATCCCAGTCCTCTTCTGTCATCCGAAGGATCAATCGGTCACGGGTAATACCGGCATTATTGACGAGGATGTCGATCCGTCCCCACTGCTCAACGACCGCATCCACCGTCCTCTCGACTTCTTTGAAATCAGCAACATTCACCTTCATGGCAATGGACCGTTTCCCAAGAGCCTCGATTTCATTGGCGGTCTCCTGAGCCTTCTCGAGATTGATATCCCAGACAGCCACATCTGCGCCGTTTCTTGCGAGGATGAGGGCGATCGCTTTTCCGATCCCTTGGGCTCCACCGGTCACCAACGCCACTTTTCCTAAAAGCTCCATCGATTCTCCTTGACGATGCCCATCCCATTCCTAAAAGGCAACGTTTAACGTCTTTAATCCCCTTTTTACATGACCGAAACGGGCCTCGTTACCCGAACCGTCTCAAGAAACCTCTATTTTCTAAGAAATCTTCTTCAACGACTGGATATCTTCTATATTACAGGTTTCGATTTTTGAATCAATCCGTTTCATCAAACCCGAAAGGACTTTCCCAGGACCGATCTCAATCACCCGCTCGATCCCCTCCTCAATCATCCGTCGCATCGAATCTTCCCAACGCACAGGACTCGACACCTGGGCAACCAGCAAAGGTTTCACTCGATTAGAATCCTTATTTATATCCGCTTCCACATTGGTCACAACCGGCACCAAAAGTTCCTTGACCGAGATATTCTCCAGGGCTTCAGCCAATCGATCGCTGGCAGGTTTCATCAGAGGGGAATGGAAAGGAGCGCTCACCGGAAGGAGCATGGCCTTCTTCCCTTTTTGTTTGACCATCTCGACGGCCCGCTCGATCGCTTTAGTATGTCCGGCAATGACGATCTGGCCAGGACAGTTAAAATTGGCTGGTGTCAGAACCTCTCTGGAGGAAGCCTCTTCACAGATCTTCTCCACCTCTTCCCGCTCCATGCCGAGAATGGCTGCCATAGCGCCTTCGCCCACAGGAACAGCTTCCTGCATGAACCTTCCGCGAAGCCGAACCGTCTGAACCGCATCTGCAAAAGAGAGCGCCCCTGAGGCGACAAGGGCGCTAAATTCTCCCAGACTATGTCCGGCCGTCAGTGAGGGGTTAATCCCTTTCTCCGTTTCCAGTACCCGCAATGCTGCGATGCTGGCGGTCAATACAGCGGGTTGGGTATTTTCTGTTAATTTCAATGCCTCTTCCGGGCCTTGAAAGCAGAGGGTTGAAATTGAGAGATGGAGGGTGTCATCGGCTTCTTCAAAAATCTCTCTGGCGACCTTGAAATGGTCATATAACTCCTTACCCATCCCAACTGCCTGTGACCCCTGTCCTGGAAAGATAAATGCCGTCTGTTTCATAAGATATTTTGGGCTAAGATTATGGTTCAAAGGCCGGTTTCGGTAAGGTGACAGAGAAAGGTCTGATTCTTAAGACCAATCCCTTAACCTATCAACCAAACTGGCCCCTTTACCCTAACCCTTAAACAAAGATTTTTTATCTCTTCCCCGCATACTCCTTGCTTAATTCAAGACCAATGACATTTCGCTGGATCTGATTGGTACCCTCATAGATCTGGAGGATTTTGGCATCGCGCATCATCTTCTCTACCGGGTACTCCTTCATATATCCATAACCGCCAAAGATCTGAACAGCATCGGTCGTCACCTTCATGGCCGTATCGCTGGCAAAGACCTTTGCCATCCCCGAAACCTTTGAAATCTCCTTCGGGTCCTTCGATTGGTCAATATAACGTGATACAGAGTAGACCAAAGCGCGGGCTGCCTCGACCTGGATGGCCATATCAGCCAACATATGTTGAATAGCCTGAAAGGAGATGATCTTTTTACCAAACTGCTCCCGCTCTCTGGCATATCGGACGGCTTCATCCAATGCTCCCTGTGCCAGACCGACACCTTGTGCGCCAACTCCAGGCCGAGTCCGATCAAAGGTCCTCATCGTTATGATAAATCCCATTCCTTCTTTGGCGATGAGATTTTCCTTAGGGACAAAACAGTCCTGAAAGACCAGTTCCCGGGTGGCAGAAGCCCGAATACCCATCTTATTCTCTTTTTTTCCAAAGGTGAAGCCAGGCATGCCTTTCTCAAGGATGAATGCGCTTGCCCCTCTCGGTCCTTTGGATCGGTCCGTCATAGCAATGATGGTGTAGGTCTCTGCCTCCCCACCATTTGTGATCCACTGCTTCGTACCATTCAAGAGATAGCCGCCCTCTGTTCGGGTGGCTGTGGTGCGTATGGAGCCAGCGTCGCTCCCTGCATCAGCTTCGGTCAAACCAAACGCAGCCAACTTCTTTCCGCTGGCGATATCCGGAAGATACTTCCTCTTCTGTTCTGGACTTCCGAAGAACATGATCGGATGGGCTCCAAGGCCACTGGCCGCATAACTGGTGGCTACACCCAGACAGACCCGACTCATCTCTTCCACTGCCAGACAGTTCTCTAAAACCCCTCCTCCGAAACCTCCGTACTCTTCTTCAATCGAAACCCCAAAGAGGCCTGCTTCGGCACAGACTCGCATGATCTCCCAGGGAAACTCTTCTTTCTCATCCAGTTCCGCGCGAACGGGTAATACCTTCTCAACGGCAATCTTTCTTGCCAGATCCTTGATCGACTTCTGGTCAGGCGTTAAGAAATAGTCCAAGTCTTTCTCCTCCTATCGATTCATTTTACATGACAGTTGCAATATGATACTTAAACCCCTTCATCCCCACTCTGAAGACTGGGGCTTTCGGGATGATATGAGGTAAAAAGGGGGCATCGTTGCCTCCCTTTTTGGCAACGTTAAGGCTTAGAGTTTCCAAATCTCCTTAAGCCGTTCCTCGATTTCTGTGTAAGCTGTAGCAGGTCCTGTTTCTCCTTCAGCTCCTGAATCAAATGCTCATTCAGTTTATTCCTGGCCAGGTTGGCTGCCAGAACAATGGCATTCTTGATGGCCTTGGCATTCGAGGCGCCATGGCAGATCACACAATTTCCATTCACACCTAACAGAGGGGCCCCCCCGTATTCGGAATAGTCAAACCGCTTTTCCAGGCGGCGGATCGCTCGTCTCATAAAGAAATAGGCGAGCTTCGCCCTCAAATTATCCTTTGCCTCCCATTTGAGAATCGCATGGATGGTCTCCCATAACCCTTCGCTGATCTTTAGCGCCACATTGCCAACAAATCCATCACAGACAATGACATCCGCCTCGCCGCTGTTGAGCGCTCTCCCTTCGACATAACCGATATAGTTAATATCCATTTCGGATAAGATCTCGTGGGCTTCTCTCGTCAACTCATTTCCCTTTCCCTCCTCCTCGCCATTGCTGAGCAGCCCGATCCTCGGTTCACTCTCCCTCAGAATATATTTGGCATAGGCATCTCCCATGAGTGCGAATTGCACGAGATGGGATGGTTTACAATCGACATTACCGCCAGAGTCGATGAGAACAGTCGAACCTTTCATTGAGGGATGAATCGTCGCAATGGCAGGCCGATCCACCCCTTCCAGTTTTTTAAAAATGAACATGGCTAAAGCCATGGCCGCTCCGGAATTGCCGGCAGAAACCACGCCACTGACCTGTTCCTGCTTTTCAAGGTCGATGGCCACTTTGATCGAGCTCTCCTTCATTCTTCGAAGGACCATTGAAGGGGAATCGTGCATGGCAACGACATGAGGGGTATGGTGAATATAGATGGGTAATTTTGAGGTGGGATATTTTGAGAGCTCCCGGCTCACTTGGTCTTCATCGCCCACCAGGACGACTTTCAGCCCATGTTCCTTAGCTGCCATATAGGCCCCCTCAACAATATTCTGAGGGGCAAAATCTCCACCCATGGCATCAACGGCAATCTTCATTCTTTCTCTCTCGCCTCCTCCCCTTATTTCTCTTCCTCTACCGAGACGATCTCTTTTCCCCGGTATGTCCCGCAATGGGGACAGACATGGTGGGGCAATACCGGCTCATGACACTGGGGGCAGAGAGAAAAGGTCGGAGATTTTAATCGGTCATGTGCTCTTCTTTTATCCCTTCTCGAGGGTGAGTGTCTTCTTTTTGGAACTCCCATCTTTCAATATCCTTTCTTCCTCTCCCTATTAACACTGGAGGGGAGCGTAACATCAATGAAGTTTCAATTTTTTTAAAGCGCTAAAGCCTGTTTCAAACTCTTCTTTGATACAGTGGCAGTTGGAAAGGTTCAAGTCTTTTCCACAGGTTGGGCAGAGCCCTTTACATCCCTCTTGGCAGAGGGGTTGTATGGGGATCTCCAAAAAGACCTGTTCGCAGGCGATCTCTGAAAGGTGGATTTCTCCTCCTTCAAAGAAGTCCATTTCAAGTTCCTTTCCGGTCAGCTCTGCCTCCTCTCCGAGATCCATCCCCATCAATGGGTGGAGGGTCAGCTCAAATCTGGAGGCAAGGGGATAGGAGAATTCCCTTAGGCATCTCACACAACGCAATTGAAGCACGGTTTGCACTCCACCTTTGATCAGGATCGATTGTCCAACCTTCCTTATTTTTGCTTCGGATTGAAGGGGGGTTTCGAACCTGAAATCAATATCGGAAAGCCTTTCCATGTATCCTGAAAGGACTTCAGGCTCCTCCTTCCATTCCAACTCCAACCCCTCAATGGGGATATCATCCAGTTTTAATGTCAACATTCAATTCTCAAAAGATCGTCAAATTAGACTGTTAAATATAAAAGAAAACCTTTCTTTGTCAAGTGGCGCTCAAAGATTTTGAAGCGAAAGAAGATTGTTTTCAATAAATTATCAATATGTTAACTGATTTATCAATCGGGTCGCAAGTTCATTACTTAAGAAAGCCTGGCTCTGCTTCTCTGTAACAGAAAAGTTCAAGACTTGTGGCGAGAATTCACCTTAACATTGCATAGAAGGGAGGCTCCTAACCTGTAACTGAAGGTTGACCCCAGTCCATTTTATTTTTCTTGTCTGTTTGAGTCTCCTATGTTACTTTTAATTTAATGGTTGAGATGAAACTTTCTGTTTTAAAAGAGATTTTTGCTGCGATGGAACAGGGGGTAGTCTTCATCGATGACCAGAGCCGTATTGCCTACTCCAATCCTGCTGCAGAAAAGATCCGAAACCGACCGCTCAACGAGATGGTAGGCCAGTCCATATTAAACTGTCATCCTCCCAAAGCTCATTCAAAAGTCATCAAAATTATAGAAGACCTGAAGGCAGGAAGAATTAAAGGGCACCATCGGATGAATCTCCAGCTGCTTAAGGGAAGATTCTATGACAATACTTTTTCCGCAGTCTGGGGTCCTGAGAATCAATTTTTAGGTGTCATCGTGGTCACTCAGGAAGTGACCGAACGGAAAAGAGCAGAAGATGAACTCAAAGAGGCGCTGGCTAAACTCCAGTTGGCGAACGAAGAGTTGATCCGCCTGGACCGGATGAAAGATGATTTTCTTTCCAATGTGAGCCACGAGCTGAAGACTCCCATGATCTCCGTAATAGGCTATATCGGCATGATCCTTAAAGAGAAGGTCGGATCCTTAACCGAATCCCAAAGGCGGTTTCTTGAAATCTCATACAAAAACCTGCTCAAACTGGGTAAGAATATTGATAATCTTCTCGATCTGGCAGAACTGGGAATTCGTAAAGAGGCCTTTACCTTTGAACCCATTGATCTGGTGAAGGTGATTCAATTCTCCTGTTTAACTGTTTCACCCTTGGCAAAAGAATACCAGATAGAGGTGGAGACACAACTTCCCTCAGAACCGTTAATCATCGAAGGGGTCATAGATAAACTGGATCAGCTTTTTGACAACCTTCTCACCAATGCCATCAAATATAACCACCGGGGAGGGAAAATCACCATCACTCTTTCAGAAAATGATCAATTTGCCTCTGCCCGCATCATGAATACGGGTCTTGGGATATCTCATCAATCTTTAACAGAGGTCTTCACCCGTTACTTTCAGGAAAAGAAGAGATCGCTTGGCGATGTCAAAGGATTGGGGATAGGACTCTCATTGGTGCAGGAGATTGTGAAACTCCATCATGGTGAGGTGCAGATCGAGAGCGAGGAAGGGAAAGGGACCATCTTTTCGGTCATGCTTCCTAAGAAGTTAAACGGTTCGGAGTTCGGGGTCGGGAGTTCGGAGAAATAAAAATGCTCCGAACTATTTTTTACTCGGCGTTGCTCCTCCCATCTTTCCAATGTCAATAAAAGGGACAGCCCCTCCGGAAACCTGAGGCAGAACCCCATTCCATTTTTCGAGCGCTTTATATTCGACCAGGATGGCACTTAGTGAACGGGCCAAGGCCTCATTGGCTTTGGCTTGTCCTTGGGCCACAACCAAGATGGACTCGGCTTCTCCCTTGGCGGTAACCACTTTCTGCTGGGCCTCGATCTCCCTCTGGGCAAGGACTTGTCGTTGGGTCTCTACCTGCTGCTGGGCAACCTGCTTGGCCTCAATGGCCTTCTCATATTCGGGAGAGAAACGGATATTGGAGATGTAGATGTCATCCACAATGATATGGTATCGGGCCAGATTATCGCCCAGTTTGGTCATGGCCCTCTTCCGAATCTCCTCCCTCTTGGGCAGTATCTCGGTAATAGAGTAGTTCGGAACGACCTCTTTAACAAAATCGTTGAAGGCGGGATCGATCACTTTGTTTGCAAAGTCTAAGCCCACCTTCTGATAGAGGATATTGACATAGGCTGGGTCAATGTGAAAGTTCATCATCCCGGTAAGCTTCACCATCTGATACTCTTTTGATGCCGCATCAATCTCCTTGAAAGGATGAGGCTGAACCCTCACATCAACCTTAATAACCCGTTCAGCAATGGGAACCTTAAAATTCAGTCCCTCACCCATCACCCGCTTCTCAACGCTTCCCCACCAGAGGACAACTCCTCGGTGGCCTGCAGGAACAATCACAAAAGAGCTCCATATCAGGAGGATAAGCAAAAACAGGATAATGAGGATTCCCAGGGTGCGGGGCCTCGGCCCTCTTATTTCGAAATCCGGCAATGTTCTTTCTGCCATGATCCTTTTCCTCCCTTTGTTCGGAGTTTTTTAAAATCCGCCATTCCCCGACCTAATCGGGGCAGGTGAAATCCGCAATTCGCAATCGGTTAGGGTCTAAGTGTCCAGCCTAGAGGTTTGGCGCAAAACTCCCGTGCAGTATCGGTTCGATAGGGCGTCCGATCAATATCAACGATGACTGTGAAACAGTGATCAAATCTTTGAAAGGTATAACGGGTATATGGGAAATGATATTCCGAAGGCCCATAAGGAAGATAGACATCATTCAGGAGGGCAATGGTCTGGTCTCTGTCTTGAATCCGTATGTCTCCGCGAAGGGGCGTCCCATCATTTCGCAGTCTTACCTTAAAGCGAATCTCTTGACCGGGTCGGGCGGGGTCTGGAAACATATCGAGATCTTCAACAACCAGAGGGCCGATGCGAACATCCGTTAAGGTCCACCCCTGGTAGGTCCGCCTGGCACAAAACTCTTTGACGACATCCACCTGACGCCTGGCTCGTTCCATGTCCACCTCTACCGTGAAGCAGTGCTCATGTCGGGAGAACCGATATCCAGTAGGGGGAAAGCTGACGCGGTTATGGCCCGGCTTGATCTGGACATCCTGCACCGATGTCACCACTTCGTCCCTGTCTTTAATCAGCAGATTCAATCGAGTGGTATAATGGGATAGATTAGTAAGAGTCACTTCAAATCGAATCCTCTGCCCCTCCCATACCGGATCTGGAATCATATCGAGCTGAAGAACCCGCAGATCGCTTGGGTGGATTCGAGGTCCCCATCGTTCAAAGAGTTTATCAAGGGGGGGTACGGGTTGGGAATGGGTAAGCGAAGGAATCAATAAAATGAACCCTAAAAAAATAAGAATGCTTCTTCTTTTCATCTTCCCCTCTCCTTTCTCAGAAGTTTAGATCAACTTTTTCTCTAAAAGAAAATTCATTGAACTCTGACACGAAGTCGTAGCAAGAGAGATGCCTTCCGAAAAAGACCGCTGGGCTTCTTCATACTGGGAGAGATGGATCCTGCCGATGATCTCTAGTAATTTTCTCTCCAGTTCAATGTAATGGTCCAAACCGACCACGTTTTGGGCAATCCGCAGCTCCCGCAGCAAGGCTTCAAGATACCCAATCAAAACCTTTCTGCCGCCCAAGTATTCGCCTTCATCTCTGAGAGAGGCAAGTAGTTCAATGAGATTTGTCCCGATGATCAATCCTGACTTCATCTTCTCCGAATATTGAAAATCAAAAATCGCTTCTCTTGTACTGGTCATATCTTCCCTCTATCCTTTATCATCCATCGTCTCTCTTCCTTCATCCCTCGTCCATTGCCTTTCGTCCCTCATCTTTCGTTTTACCGGCGAGATTTAAGTTTCTCGAGAAATCTGGGATCAACCACAACTCCTAACTTTCCGGCTTGATCAGCATGTTCGATGGCGAGTCGAAATTCTCCCTTTTCAAAAAAGATAAAGGCCAGGTGGTAGTGTGGCCATGCATATCCTGGATTGATCTCCAGGGCTTTTTGAAAAGAAGCCAGGGCCTCTTCGACCCTACCCTGCTGGCGATGTAGACTTCCGATATTGAAATGGCCCCTGGCATAATCCGGTTTGATCTCGATCGTTTTCATGTAAGCCGAAAAAGCCTCCTCCATCTTCCCTTTTCTGAAGTGGATAATCCCAAGGTTATTATAGGCTTCTACATAACTTGGATTGATCTTGATAGCGTTTTGATATTGGATGACTGCCTCGTTGAGCTTTCCTTTCTCGGCATAGGCCACTCCCAGATTGAAATAGGCTTCTGCAAGATTTGAATCGTGGCGGATCGTTTTCTTATATTGAGAAATTTCCTGGTCCCATTTCCCCTG
>CAKZKY010000369.1 GCA_937124575.1 uncultured Pseudomonadota bacterium
TGTGACAGAAGACACACTGACGGGCCGAGGGGGAGTGGCGCTATTTGTCCGTTATTTGGATCAGGTCAACATTTATGCTCTTTTGGTAGAGGCATTTGGCTGCATACGGAAGAGCGAGAAGGGGCAACCGATCTGGAATATATTCAAGCAGATTTTCTGTTTTTTCTATGACGGGACGAGTCGGCATTTGGTTTACTTTGATCACATAAAGAGAGACGAGGGCTATGCGGCAGTAATCGAGAATAGTTTAGGGGAGATGATCTGTTCTCATCAGGTGAAGCGATTCTTTAAGAGTTTTTCATGGCTTTGTGGGGGGATGTTTCGGAGGATATTGAAGCAGCTATTCATTTGGCGTTTGGAAATGGAGCGTCCAGACCAGATCGAGTTAACGGTTGATCTGATGATTCTGGACAACGATGAAGCAGTCAAGAGACATGGGGTGGAGCCGACCTACAAAGGCGTAAAAGGGTTTGGGTCATTGCAGATACTTTGGAACCGCAAGGTGGTGGATGCGATCTTTCGAGGGGAGAACAAGCACAGTAATGCAGGGCATACAGCTTTGAAGATGGTGACGGAATTGATTGAATTGATTCGGAGAAAATATCGGGAGGATGTGCCCATCATTGTTCGGATGGACAGTGGATTTTTCGATGAGGACAACCTATCGGCCCTGGATCGTCTCAATGTGGGAGTGATTTTGACGGGAAAGGTCTATGATCACGTGAAGGAATATGTGGGGAGTCTTCCGAGGGAGGGTTGGAAGATCTATGACAATGGGCATCAAGAGTGGGAATATATTGAGTTTGGGTATCAGTATGAGAGTTGGAAGAAGTACTATCGGGCCATCTATACCCGTCCTGTCTATGAGGGAGAACAACGTCTTTTGGAATTTGCCCGACCCGACAATATCATTATCACCAACTTGGGAGTGAATCCCGAAGCGGTCAAGGGTTGTTCTGCACAGAGGAGGAGAGAACTGACCCGGGTAGAGTCGATCATCCATACTCATCATCAGCGTGGGGCGGATGAATTGCCCCATCGTGGGCTGAAGGACTTTGGGTTCGAGGAGTTACCGTTCAAGAGGTTTACCCCTAATACGGCCTTCTTTTACTGCATGCTCATCTCCTTCTTCTTATTTGAGACCTTTAAAGAGGATGTTTTAAAAGAGATTCTTCCTGTGGCAAGCTATGCGACGACGGTGAGAAGAAAAGCAGTGGACTTTGCCGCGAAGATCATAACGACCAGTCGAGGGATCATCCTCAAAGTGACCCAAGCCGTTATGGACAGTTTGCACTTTGATAAGCTTTGGGAGAGATGTCAAAATCCGGTTTCCATCTCGGTGTAACTCCAGCGGGCCAAGGACGAAGAGTTTTGGCACAGGATAAGTGCGCCCGAAATTCCTACTTTGCAGTCCACCGCTATCCCTTCGGGACATGTTCATGTTCAGCAGCGTCAAATCAGATTTCACAACCTTCAGATAATAGCTGGAGGTATTACTGATAAGTGACACTTTGCGGTGTCATATGACCAAACTGTTGTTCAGACAAAAAGAATCGCTCTATTTAGGTCTTAGTTATTTCTTGCCCCTCACCTTTCCCATTGCGACACAGCCTCTTAAGGGGGAGGGAATTTTAGGTTTAGAAAACAGAATTTCAGAAATCAGAAATCAGAGGAAAGAATTAACCGAAACCCGAAGTAGTTGTTCCGGTTCGACGGTACGTACCTGCCCCGGAACGAGACGCGTATGCTCACCGGATAATACAACCAGGAACCGCCACGAAGCGCTCTTGAAGAACCACTATCAGGCCCTTTCGGATTATCCCTCACCCTTCTGCTGTAATAGTCCTCATCATACCAGTCCTGACACCACTCCCAGACATTGCCGCTCATATCATACAACCCCAATCCATTCGGCCTCTTCTGACCAACAGGATTAGGTCTGCCACCAGAGTTTTTATTATACCAGGCATACTCTCCAAGCTCATATTCACTGCTCGTCCCTGACCACTTCTCCCGCTTGCCTCCGCTTCGTGCCGCATACTCCCACTCGGCCTCTGTGGGCAAACGAAATCTCTTCCCCGATTGTTGATTCAATCTCCGAATAAACTCCTGAACATCATTCCAGCTCACCTGCTCAACAGGGTAATTAGAGCCACTCTTAAAATAGGAAGGGTTACTCCCCATGATTCTCTCCCACTGGCCCTGCGTCACCTCGTATTTCCCCATATAAAAATTACCCACACATACCTCATGAGGGGGTTTTTCATCGTTATCCCCATCTCCAAACGTATCTCCCATCTCAAAACATCCACCCTTAACAAATATAAACTCCATGCCTGTCGTGGGATCGCGATAAGTCTCGCCCTGACGAGGTTCCTGCCTGACAGGCTGGATAGGGGTGGGCGCTGAAACCACTCCTGTTACTCCAAGCAATTTAAGAACCGCCTGCTGTACAAGCCCAATCAGCTCATTTTCTGATTGACAGAATTCTGAGATTGCATTTTCAACCCTGGTTTTCTGAGTATCGAAAAGATTGAGAGAGATCGAATAAGTATTCCCTATCTTTCAAACCCTTCCGGAGATCAGCTTGGCAATGTCCATCCGACCAAGAGCGGTCAGGCATTTCGTATCGGTATAACCTAATTGTTGTCTCTGTGCCTCCCATCCAGCCAAAGTCCTGACATTCTCCTGGCTGTAAACCTCATATTTTTTCAGCTTGGTGATCTCACTGACCATAATGGCAGTCAAATCCTTGACGTGAGTGTCCGGTATGTTCCCTGCGGCCAGATCCCAGACTGCAATCTTAGGAAGATCTTTCTGGCCAAAGGCTGGAAGGGGAATTAAAAGAATGGAGATAAGAATAATTGATAGGAAAGGAATCATACCTAAATTGAGCGATTTTTTCACCCTTCACAAGGGGGGCGGGGAGGCCTAAAAAGCCTTTTAGTGCGATTACCTTTGATCGATTGAATCAACCATGGGGTCCGTTCAATCATCACCCGTTTGGTGAAAGCTCAAGGTCCAT